>DAOUIB010000070.1:0-1989 GCA_034428275.1 Anaerolineae bacterium | reverse complement strand
GCAAGGTCTCGATTGTGCTCGCCAGTGACGAACGTGTGCGAATCCTGAACCGGCGCTATCGCGGTATCGACCGCGTGACCGACGTCCTGTCCTTTCCGGCCTTGCCCCACGGCATAGGGGAGGAGGAGCCTGCCCTGGGTGACCTGGTGCTGGCCGCGCCCTGGGCCTCGCGTCAGGCGGACCGCGCCGGGCACAAGATGGTGGATGATCTCGTTTTGCTGGTGGTCCATGGCACCTTGCATTTGCTGGGCTTCACTCATATCGACGAACGGGGGAGCGCCGCCATGCGGGCCGCGCAGGCCGCCGTCTTGCAGCGACTCGGCGTGCCACCGGAAAACGCCCGTCGACTGGAACAACTGTCCGAAACTGAAGTGTGGGCGTGAGTTGGCATCGTGGCGCGTGAACGAATGATCCAGGCTGAACCGGAAGTACGTCGCGGTCACGCCCGCCGACGGCAAATCAGCCGACAGCATCGGCGCCGGCGCCGACGGGAATTCGCGGCGGACCACCTGTCGCCTGCCGGCGGGTTCCGAATCTCCCTCCCGCGGGTGAGGATCCCCTTTTTCCGGCTGGTCGCCGGCCTTGTTCTGGCTGTTGTGTTGCTGATTGGCGTGGTGCTGTTTCTGCGGGGGCTGAAGCCCGCAGAGGCCCAGGTGCTGCCCAACGCCCTGTGGCTGGGCACGGAATGGACCTACGAGGTCCACGAGTCGCATGACATTCGCGAACTGGCGTCCCGCCTGCGCGACCACGAAATCGGCACGGTTTACGCCTGGGTGAGCTGGTTGCAGGGTGACAACACCTGGCGCGGCGCCGAACTTTTCAATCGCGTCAAGGTTTTCGCCAGCCAACTAAAGGCGGAGTCGCCGGACCTCGCCCTGCTGGGCTGGATAAGCCTGCCGGTCCACCTGGACGAGGACGGTTATCGTCTTGACGATCCTGAATTGCAGCAGATGGTCGCAGATTTCAGCAGCAGCGTTGTGCGCGAACTGGGATTCGACGGCGTTTTTCTGGATATCGAGCCCGTTTGGGACGGCGACAGCCACTTTGTCGATTTACTGCGCAAGGTGCGTCTGCGGCTGGGAGAATCGGTGCCGGTCTCTGTGGCCGTGCCGCCGGACTGGAGCCCGCTGGATGCCGACATCCCCGTGCCGGAACTGATTTTGCCCGGCACCGAATGGTCGCGCAGTTACAAGCAGAACGTCGCCCTGCTCAGCGACCAGATGGCGGTTATGGGCTACAACAGCGGTCTGACGGCGGCCAGGGACTACGAGACCTGGATGGCCTATCAGGTGCAGACCTTTGCCGAAGCTGTCAGCGCCCTGGGAGAGGGCACGGTCTTGCTGATCGGCATTCCGACCTATGATGCGGAACCTCCGGGTCACGATCCGGAAGTCGAAAATGTCGTCACGGCCCTGAACGGCCTGCAGGCCGGGTTGGCCGCAGCGGGTCCTGCTGCAGCATGGGTCCAGGGGGCGGCCATTTTTTCCGACTGGGAGACGGATGCCGCCGAATGGGAGCAATTCCAGTTGCTGGCGGTGCAAGGGCGTTAGTCGCCGGCCTGGCGCCCCTGCGCGATTTCCTGCAGAAAGCGCACAGTCGTGTCAATTCCCTTATTAAGCATGTCCACCCGGTAGTTTTCATTCGGGCCATGGATGCCGCTGTCGCTGGTGCTGAAGCCCAGCGTAACGGATGGAATGCCCGGCACTTCGCTGAACATGGCAATGATCGGCACGGAACCGCCCGTGCGTCGGAAGCCGAGGGGTCCCGGCCAATGCAGGGCGTAGGCCCGTTGCAAGGCCTTGACGAAGGGACTGTCGACGTCAATCTCTACGGGTTCTCCCGAACCCATCAGCCCGAATTCCAGCGTCACCGTCGGCGGCGCCACGGCGCGGATGAAATCGCAAACCAGGTCATAGACTCGCTGCGGGCGCTGGTTGGCCACCAGGCGACAACTGATCTTGGCGTGGGCCTGGGCAGGAATCACGGTCT
>DAOUIB010000069.1:0-4941 GCA_034428275.1 Anaerolineae bacterium | reverse complement strand
GGCATCATCTTCATCGACGAGATCGATGCCGTCGGCCGACGTCGCGGCGCCGGGCTCGGCGGCGGTCACGACGAACGCGAACAGACGCTCAACCAGATGCTGGCCGAAATGGACGGTTTCGACCAGAACGAAAGCATCATCGTCATGGCCGCCACCAACCGTTCCGACGTGCTCGACCCCGCCCTCCTGCGTCCCGGGCGCTTTGACCGACAGGTCATGGTGGGATGGCCGGACCGCAAGGGTCGGGAAGCGATTCTCAACATTCACACCCGCGGCAAACCGCTCGCGGAGGACGTCAGCATCAAGGAGATGTCGCGCAGCACCATCGGCTTCTCCGGCGCAGATCTGGCCAATCTGGCCAATGAAGCCGCGCTGCACGCCGCGCGCGCGGCGCGCAAATTCATCAGCATGCGCGACTTTTACGAAGCCTTCGATCGCATTGTGCTGGGCATCAAGGGCTCGCCGCTGATCGATGAAGAGGAGCGCCGTCTGACGGCCTGGCACGAGGCCGGCCACGCGCTGGTCGCCGCCCTGACGCCAGGCGCCGATCCCGTCTCCAAGGTCACCATCGTGCCCCACGGCCAGGCGCTCGGCGTCACCGTGTTTCAGGCCGAACACGATCGCCGCACGCTCTCCCGTCAGCAGCTGCTGGCGCGCATCAAGGTCGGTCTGGGCGGGCGCGCCGCCGAGGAAATCGTGCTCGATGACATCAGTTCCGGCGCGCGCGCGGACATCACGATGGTGACGCGCATCGCCCGCAGCATGGTCACCGAACTGGGAATGAGCGAGAAGGTGGGTCTTGTCGACCTCAGCAATGAGGAAGAACAGCCCTTCCTCGGCTACAACATCCAGCGCAATACCCAGGTGAGCGACGACACCCAGGCGCTGGTCGACCAGGAAATCGGAAGCATCATCACAGGCTCCTACCAGACCGTCCTGTGCCTGCTGCGAGAGAATCGCAGCGAACTGGACCAGATCGCCACGGAGCTGCTCGAAAACGAGACCGTCGAGAGCGGGCGCATTCTGGAGATTCTCGGCATCGAGGCGGCCGTCACCGAAGACGCAGAGCAGCAGGGGCCGACATTGTCAGAACCTGCCGACGCCGGCGAAGCGGCGGGTTCCAACGGACAGGAGCCGGAAGTCGAAAAAGACCGGCCGGAAGCGCGACCGGAACCGGCCGTCGTCTCCCGCGCCCGTCATCCGCTGCAGGGCGGCGAAGAGAGCGACGTGGCCTGACGGCCGCCAGGCCGCACAAACAAAGGGACCCCGCCACGAATGGCAGGGGTCCTTTTGATTGGAGGAGCCGCCAACTACTGGTCTTCTTCGGCCTCGCGTTTCGCGGCGGCGATCACGTCGCCGGTCAAATGGGCCGGCACCTGCTCATAGTGCGAAAACACCATGGTGTAAATGCCGCGGCCGCCAGTGATCGAACGCAGGTCGTTGCCGTAGCGAATCATTTCGGCCAGCGGGACCTGCGCGCTGACAATGCTCTTGCTGCCCTCACTCTCCATGCCCTGTACGCGTCCGCGCCGGGTGTTCAGGTCGCCCATGATGTCGCCCATCATGGATTCCGGCACCGTGATGCGCACGTCCATGATGGGTTCCTGCAGGACGGGGCCCGCCTCGCTGAAGGCTTCGCGGAAGCCCTCCCGACCCGCGATCTGAAAGGCGATGTCCTTCGAATCGACCGGGTGTTCCTTGCCATCGAAGACCACGGCCTTCACGTCCACCACGGGGAAACCGGCGATCACGCCTTCCGGCAACACCGTCTGTATGCCCTTGTCGATGGAAGGCAGGAATGAACTGGAGATCGCCCCGCCGAAGACCTTCGATTCGTACTCGTAGCCGTTGCCGGCGTTGGGCTCCAGGCGCAGACTGATTTCGGCGAACTGTCCCGCGCCGCCCGTCTGCTTCTTGTGGCGGTAGGTCGCCTCGCTGCTGCGGGTGATGGTCTCCTTGTAGGGTACGCGGGGCATCCCGGTATCGAGATTGACCCCCAGGCGTTCCGCCCTGCTGATGGCCAGGTTCACGTGCGCTTCGCCCATACCCTCCAAAAGGGTCTGGCGCGTGTCGCCGTCGTGGCGCCAGCGCAGGGTGGGGTCGGAACCCGCCAGATTGGTCAGGATGGCGCCCATGCGCGTACCGTCCGCCTGGGTGCGCGGCGAGATGGCCACCATGTAAAGCGGCGCTGGCAGGTCCGGGCTGGCGATCTGCAGCTGCGCGTCCCTGGTGCTGAGCGTGTCGCCGGTGCGCGTGTCGCCGAGCTTGGAAACGACCCCGATGTCGCCGCAGTGCAGGACCCCGACATTCTCCTGTTCCTTGCCCCGCATCACAATCAGGGGGCCGAAACGCTCTTCGTGGCGCCGCGTGCTGTTGTAATAGCGCGTGTCCGCCAACACCGAACCCGAGAAGATGCGGAAAAAGGTCAGCGTGCCGACATAGCGATCGTTGATGGACTTGAAGACCCAGGCGGCCAGCGGCGCATCGTCGTCCTGCGTCGCCGCCAGCGTTTCACCGGCTTCGTCGGCGCTCTCCAGGCGGATACTGCGTCCGCCAGGCTGCGGCGCGTAGGCGATCAACGCCTCCATCAGGGGCACGATGCCGATGTTTTTGCTTGCCGCCGTGGCGAAGACCGGCACGGTCCGCAGTTCGGGGTCACGCGCGGCCTTGCGCATGCCGTCACGAATCTCCTCATCGCTGAGGTCGCCTTCCTCGAAGTACTTTTCGATCAGGTCGTCGTCGGATTCGGCGGCTGCCTCCACCAGTTCCAGGCGCGCCGTCTCCACTGCATCCTCCATGTCAGGCGGGAGGTCAGAGCGCTCCGCGCCGGCGCCCAGGTAGGCCTTTTGCGTGATCAGGTTGACCACGCCGGCAAAGTCGGCCTGTTCGCCCAGCGGCAACATGACCGGGATGAACTTGTAGTCCGCAAAGCTGTCCTGCAGGCTTGCCAGCGCGGCATCAAAGTCGGCGTTGTCGCGGTCCACCTTGTTGATCACGACCATGATGGGCTGCCGGCTGGCGCGGGCGAACTCCCAGGCCAACTCGGTCCCCACTTCCACGCCGGCGACCGCATCAACCACAACCACGATTGAATCCGCCACGTAGACGGCGTTCTTCACCTCGCCCTGAAAGTCCGTGTAGCCAGGGGTGTCCAGCAGGTTGATCTTGGTCTCGTTGAATTCGACCGGCACCAGCGAGGTGGACAGCGAAAGTGCGCGCTCCTTCTCGTCATCGTCCCAGTCCGAGACTGTGTTGCCTTCCTCGATGGTCCCCAGGCGATTGGTGGCGCCGCTGTTGTAAAGCAGCGCTTCAACCAGCGAGGTCTTGCCGGACCCCTGATGGCCCGTCAGGGCGACGTTGCGGATATTCTCGCTTGTGTATTCCTTCATGCCCTTCCCTGTGCCAGAAACGCTTTCCTGGCTTCCTCCATACACAGACCGGGCCACAGGACCCGGTACCCTCAAAACAGACAGTGAAGGTCGATTGTAGAGCCAGGGTTCGGGAATGTCAAAGCACAGTCCCGGCGCAGCGTCTGTACCCTGCCGGAGCGCCATGCTACAATGCCCGACCTTCATTTCATTGCGGAAAGAGCCCATGTCCGACTTCTTGATTCGCGGCAGTCTGGCAGAACTGGACCCCGCGGTCGCCGAGCTCGTGCGCCACGAGACCGCCCGCCAGGCCCGCTATCTCATCCTCATCCCCTCGGAAAGCTGCGTGCCGGCCGTCGTCCGCGAGACCCTCTCCTCCGCCTTTCACAACATCTACGCCGAGGGCTATCCGCTGGAACACACGCGCCGCATGAGCGAGGAGGAAATCCTCGATTACCACGCCCGCCTGCCCGAGTACCGGCGCCAGGCCGACAATCGCTATTACAAGGGCACCGAGTACGCCAACGTCCTTGAGGCCCTCGCCCGTCGCCGTACCGCCGAAAGATTTGCCACGGAGCGTTTCACCGCGGATGAGCTCTACGTCAACGTGCAGGCGCTGTCCGGCGGGCCGGCCAACAACGCCGTCTACAGCGCCCTGCTGGAAACTGGCGACACGGTCATGGGCATGGACCTGATTCAGGGCGGCCACCTCACGCACGGCAGCCCGGTCAACCGCAGCGGCATCAATTACAACATCGTCAGTTACGGCATCGATGCGGTCAACGAGCGCATCGACTACGACGCCCTGCGTCAGCTGGCGCGGCAGCACTGTCCGAAAATGATCATCGCGGGCTACAGCAGCTACCCCTTTGCGCCGGACTTTGCCCTGTTTCGCGAGATCGCCGATGAAGTCGGCGCCTGCCTGCTGGCCGACGTCGCCCACGTGGCCGGCCTGGTCATCGCCGGCGCTTTCCCGAATCCGGTTGGCGTCGCCGACGTCGTCACCTTCACCACGCACAAGACGCTCAACGGGCCGCGGGGCGCCGCCATCATCACGCACCGGGCGCCGCTGGCGCGCAAGATCGATCGCGCCGTCTTTCCTGGCGAGCAGGGCGGCCCGCACATGAATGCCGTGGCCGCTCTGGCTGTGTCCATGCGCCTGGCGGGCAGCGACAGCTTCAGGGAACTCCAGCGGCGCACCAGCCGCAACGCGCAGCGCCTGGCCGCTCGCCTGCAGGAGCATGGCCTGCGCCTGCCCTACGGCGGCACCGACACGCATTTGCTGGTGGTCGACTGCAGCACGATCAGGGGTGAGGATGGCACGGCGTTAAGCGGCGACATGGCCGCGCGCCTGCTGGACCTGGCGGGCATCGTGCTCAACCGCCAGACCATTCCCGGCGACACCAGCGCCCTGCGGCCGGGCGGCATTCGCATCGGCACGCCCTGGGTTACCCAGCGCGGCTTCGGCGACGCAGAAATCGACCGTCTGGCCGAAATCATCGCCACGCTGCTTCTGGCCTGCCGGCCCTTCTCGCTGACGGGTCGCCTGCGGCCCCAGCCCCGCGCCAAAATT
>DAOUIB010000068.1:0-10380 GCA_034428275.1 Anaerolineae bacterium | reverse complement strand
GACCTGCTGCGTCTCTACCAGCTGGCCTGGGACATCGGCGAGGTGGTGGACTATGGCTGGCGCGCGCTGCTGACGCAGCAGAGCGCTGCCCAGCAGCGACATGACCTGCGCGGTCTGCGGGTGCATCTTGAGGAGGCGTTGTGAGACCCCAACTGGTCTGCGAGGACTGCGGCGAAGACTGCGGCGCGCTGGACTGGCACTGCGAGGGCGCTCGACTGCGCATCGCCAACCTGCCGCGCTACGACCACAATGCCCGCGACCTGGGGGGCCGGGGCCTGTGGCGTTACGCGGCCATGTTGCCTGCGAACCGTCGCGTTTCCCTGGGGGCGGGCGGCACGCCGCTGGTGCCCGTGCAACTCGGCGCCCGGGCCTTCCACGCCAAGCTGGAATACTGCAACCCGACCGGCTCCTTCAAGGACCGCGGCACGGAGTTAATGGTCAACCATTTCCTGGCCAATGGCGTCGAGTCGCTCGTCGAGGACTCCTCGGGCAACGCCGGCGCTTCGCTGGCGGCGTATGCGGCGGCGGCCGGCATCCGGGCGCGCATCTTCGCGCCGGCCGACGCGCCCGCGGCCAAACTGGCGCACGTCCGCGCCTATGGCGCCGACCTGGTGACGGTGCCCGGCCCGCGCCAGGCGGCCGCCGACGCCTGTCTGGCCGCAGCGCAGACGGCGGTCTACGCCAGCCACGCCTGGAGTCCCTTCTTCGTCGCCGGTCAGATGACCTGCGCCTGGGAGATCTTCGAGCAGGGCGGCGCGCCCGACGTGGTGCTCTGCTGCGCCGGCCACGGCGGGCTCTTCACCGGTCTGGCGCGCGGTTTTGCGGCGCTGAAGGACGCCGGTCTGATCGACAGGCTGCCGCGCATGGTGGTCGCCCAGTCAGCCGCCTGCGACCCCCTGGTGCGCGCCTGGGAGAGCGGCCTGGACGAAACGCCTGCCCTGTCGCCGACAGCCGGCGTCGCGGACGGCATCTCGGTGGCGCGGCCGGTGCATGGCGCGGAAATCCTGCGCGCGCTGCGCGATACGGGGGGCGCGGCCCTGCGCGTCAGTGACCAGGAGATTCTGGCCGCGCAGCGTCGCCTGTGGCGTCGGGGGCTGCTGGCGGAGCCGACCAGCGCCGTCCCGGTGGCGGCCCTGTTGAGCGGGCAGTTGCCCCTGGAAGGCCGCGTTGTCATCCCGCTGACCGGCAGCGGTCTCAAGTTGCTGGCGTGAGGAGCGTTAAAATACCGCCCATGCACAGGCACTGGTTCGCTGTCTACCTTTTCTATCTCATTTGTGCGGCGCTGATCACCTGGCCGCTGGTCACCCGCATGGCCACGCATCTGGCCGGGTTCGAGTTTACTGACAGCCTGGAGCGCGCGCACCACGTCTGGTGGCTGGTCCACGCCCTGCGCACGGGTCAGCCCCTGTTCTGGCTGCCCAACCTGGGCTGGCCGGATGGTATGGCGGGCATCACCCTGGTGGGACATCCGCTGCAACACATACCGGCGGCCCTGCTTGCTCTGGCGCTTCCCCTGCTGGTAGCCGACAACCTCTCGCTGCTGCTGCAGATCGCATTGATGGGTCTTGGAATGTATGCCCTGGGGCTGCATCTGGCCCGCGGTCGCCGCAACGCTGCACTGGTCGGCGGTCTGGTGTTCATGGCGGCGCCGACCTTTCAGGCGCATCTGGGCGATGGTCACAACGTTCATCACTCGCTGGCTTTCGCCCCGCTTTTTGTGCTGGCATTGCTCCGCATGAAGCGTGCAACGGGACGGTCCCGCCGGCGCTGGTTTGTCGCCGCTTCCCTGAGTTTCGCGCTGGTCAGCGGCGGCCATGCACTCAATGCAATTCACATGATGATGCCTCTGGCATTTGTGTTGTTTCTGCAGGGGTTGCTGCGGCGGGACCGGCAGGGTCTTGCACAGCTCTTGCTGGTATGCCTGACGGGTACGCTGGTGCAACTCCTTTTCCTTCTTCCCGTCATTGGCGAGACTCTGGACAATCCGGCCTACACGGCGGCTACTGGCGATGTGCAGTTCAGTCTCGATCTGCTCAGCGTCGTGACACCATCCCCTTTCCATCCGCTCTACGGTCAAATGGAGTTTGGAATGTCCGTACTGGGCCCCCGCCCCGCGGAGCGTTCGGCCTGGGTCGGGTTCATTCCTGGCGCGCTGGCCCTGCTGGCGCTGGCGCGCGGCCGCGGCCGCCTGTGGCTGGGTCTGGCGCTGATTTCCTGGGTGCTCGCGCTGGGGCCCTTTCTGAAACTGCTGGGCAAACCCCTGACCGTCCTGGTGGATGGCCATGCCAGCTACCTGACAATGCCCCAGGTGCTATTTGAGTATCTGCCACTCCTGAACATTGACCGGACACCAGGACGCTTCAGCTACGCCCTGGCGCTGGCAGTGGCCTGCCTTGCCACAATTGGCATGACCACGCTCCCGGCGGCCTGGAAGTCGCGCGGTCTTCACACACGACTTGCGGTTACGATACTGTTGCCGGCCCTGATCCTGTTCGATTATCAATGGTACTGGCCCTTTCCCACGCGCAACTCGCTTGTGCCTGCCGGGATTGCAAGTCTTGCCAATCGACCAGAGTTGCGAGCAGTCCTGGACATTCGGGTCCTGAGTCGGCAATCGGACAAGGAGGCTCTCTGGCTGCAAACGGCGCATCAACTCCCTCTTCTGGGTGGTCACGTAACGCGCAGTTCACCTGTCAATCCGGCACGCTTGCAGTTGCTGCAAGAGACGCTTGACCCGGCGCTGCTGCAGGTGGCGGGCGCCGATATCGTGATCCTGCACCTGCGCTACGCCTCTCGGGAGCAGGTTGAACTGGCTGAGGCCAGGCTGGGGCCGCCGATCTACCTGGACGAAAATTACGCCGTTTACGAAACGCCGGAGACGAATAACGAACCTGTGCAATTCATTCCGCCGGAAACTACGCAGGGAATCCGGAACGAATTTCAGGTGCCCGTGTATTCGCCGCAGACGGGCTGGCTGGACGTGAGCGCGGACCAGGTGGAAGGCGAACGCGATTTGCGGGTCTTGCTGGATCACATTCCTGTGGCAACCTGGCCGCACTCCGCAAGGGGTTCCGGCGCCAGGGCCGTCAGTCTGCCGCTGCAGGCCGATGCCTGGCACATGCTGAAACTCATGGCCGAACCACGATGCTGGAAAGTGGCAAACGCCGTGCTGGATTGCCCGCAGGTGGAGCTGGAGAATTTCGGGCTGAAGGTGGTTCCCGCCCCCCTGGTTCAGGCCCGCTTCGCCGAAGGCGTGGAACTGCGGGCCGCGTCCCTGCCCGAACAGGCGCATTCAGGTGAGAACCTGACAGTCAGGATGCACTGGGTCATGGAACAGGGGCGCGACCGTTTCGACGTTCGCTTCGTCCACGTGCTTGACGGGGAGAGCCAACTTGTCGCCCAGTCGGACGAGGATCCCGGCTTTCTGCCGGCGGGATCCGAATTCGTTGAGCGAGCCGACCTGCCACTGCCTGACGACTTGCCCGCCGGCGAGTACAGCGTCTGGCTGGGCTGGTACCGTTACCCGGAAATCAGACGACTGCCGCTGATCGAACCCGCTGGCGTGGCGGGCGATGTCCTGCTGCTGGGAACCCTTCGCATTGAGTGATCATTCCTGGTCCGCGCCCTCGTACACCTGGCGCTGCAGTTCCTGCATCTCGCCGGGGTCCTCGCCCTCCAGCACCGAGAGCATGTCGCCGCTGGACATCGACGCGTAGTCGCGCTGGCCGCGGGCCACGCCGACGGCGCCGATCAGCCGTGTGAGCGCGTCGCTGCCGCAGTGCGGGCAGACGGGAGTGGCCGCGGCGTAGTCGGCGATGCTGGGCCAGCCAAGCAACAGGCGCCGGTCGCAGCCTTCGCAGTGAAAATCGTAGTCTGGCACGGGCCTCCCCAGGGGAATGTGAGTGGGCGCTGAACAACTTCGGCCAGAATACCGCGAAACGGGCGCGTCCGGCGTATACTGGTCATCAGACTTGCGGGAGTATTAATGCGCGACAACCCCAAACCGGAGCGTGACCGGCACCCGCTGGAGTGGCGCAACCCGCCCTCGACGGTGACGGTGGCGCCGCGCCAGGAACCGGCGCGACGGCCGGGACCGCGCCTGCCGCTGACGCCGCCGCGCCTCACCCTGGCGCTGCTGGTCATCAACGTCGCCGTTTTCGCGCTGGGCGCGTTGTCACCCCTTGCCGATCGGCAATTGCTCCGCGCCGGGGCCAGCAGCACTTACGAGGTGCTGGTGCAGGGCGAGGTCCAGCGGCTCTTCACGGCCATGTTCCTGCACGCCAGCCTGATGCACCTGTTCTTCAACATGTACGCGCTATACATCATCGGGCGCGGCGTGGAAGGCCTCTTCGGCCACGCGCGCTTTCTGCTCATCTACCTGCTGGGCGGGCTGACCGGCTCGCTGCTGAGCGTGGCGCTGGGCTCGACCAACCCCTGGTTGAGCGTGCCCTCGGTGGGCGCCTCGGGCGCGGTCTTCGCCATTTTCGGCGCGGAGATGGTCTGGCTCTACCGCCATCGACGTCTGCCGGGCGTGGCGGCCCGGCGTCAACTGCGCAGCCTGCTGATGGTGCTGGGCCTGAACCTGGCGATCGGCCTGCTCAGTTCAACCGGCGCCGGCGCCATGCGCATCGACAACTGGGCCCACCTGGGCGGCCTGGCGGGCGGCCTGGCGCTGGCCTGGGCCATCGGCCCGGTGTATCGGCCGCAGCCGCACCCCACGCTGGCCGGCGTGTTTCAGTTGCGGGACGGCAACCCCTTCAGTTCCGGCTGGTGGCTGGCGTCACTCTACGCCATCGCCTACGTCGCCCTGGTCGTCGTGCTGGTGACCCTCGTCAACTGAGCTCCGCTGCTCCAGATCGTGGCGCAGCAGGGCGAGTTGCTGGGCCAGTTCGCGGTTTTGCTGCGTCAGACGCGTCAAAATGATCGAGAAATGCAGCAGAATGGCCAGCACGAAGAGCAGGGCCACCAGAAAGAGCGCGCTGGGCGGGTAGAAGATGCCGGTCAGTTCGGCCAGAGTATCCAGCAGCGGACGCGAAAGACTTAATAGCAGCAGGACCGCGCCGGTCGCCAGCCAGAGCAGCGCGTACTCCTCGCGCAGGTGACGGCGCCGCACCAGTTCCAGCACCAGCAGCAGGGCGCCGATCGAGCCAATCGCGCCTACGAGGGTCGTGCGGTCCGGCATGGCGCTCTCCCGTCTCTTCAGTCGCGACGCCAGAGCAGGGGGTTCTGCGCGTCCTCGTCGAGCGGGTCGCCGATCTGCAGACGCTCGAACATGTCCGGCGGCAGGATGTTCTGCTGGCCGTTGAAGGTGCTGCCATCGGGCATGTAGGCGCAGGTCATGGCGCGGCGCCAGCCCGGCGTCATGTTGGCCGCGGCGCCGTGGGCGCAGAGCCCGTTGTGGAAGGAGCAGGAGCCGGCGCGCATCGGCGCGGCCACCGACTCAATCTCCGCCCACTGCGGGTAAACGCGGATAAGGTCGCCCAGGTTCTCGCCGATGCTGACGTTGTCGAAGCTGGCCGTCTTGTGGGTGCCCGGCAGAAAATAGAGGCAGCCGTTGTCGCGCGTGGAGTCGTCGAGCGCGACCCAGAGGCTGATCGCCTGGCGCGAGGTGAAGGACCAGTAGGGCACGTCGAGGTGCCAGCCGGTGGGGTTGCCCCAGGGCGGCTTGATCAGCGCCTGGTCGTGCCAGATGCGCATACCGTCGGCGCCGGCGAGCAGGGTCGCCATGCGCCCGATGCGTGCATCGAACATCAGCTTGCGCATCCCCTCATGGTCGGTCCACAGGTTGATGCGCTGGATGAAGACGTTGCTGTAATACGTATCGCCCTTGTCGAGAAAGCGCTCGTCGTCCCTTGCCAGCTTGCGACCTTCGCGCTGCTCGACCGCCTCGTCGACGCAGCGGCGCCACTCCTCCAGCTCCTCCGGCGAGAGAAAGTCCTCAATGATGATGAAGCCATTCTCCTGGTAGAAATCGATCTGTTCCTGGCTGATGTCGTCGCGCATGGCGCTGCTCCCGCAAATACTCGCCCAAAACCGGGGACACTGTACCCCATTGGGTCGCCATGCTACCATAGCCCCCTGCCACCACCGGAGGAAGAGATCAGCATGCAGTTCGTCATACGGCCGCCCTGGGATGACGATGAACCGTACTGCAGGTTCAGCAGCGGCCACGGGATTTGCTTCATACTCAACGACGCTGACCGGGTGGAGCAGTTCATGGATGACCCGGAAACGACCGTTCACCTGGAAGTAGACGGCCAGGAGATCAGCGAGCGGATGAACCTTGAGCAGTGGCGCAAGTTCGCGAAGTTGCATGGACTTGTCCGGGAAGCATGATGCTCGACAGGCTGAGGGACGTAGAGGCGCGCTACGAGGAGCTCGGCCGCATGCTGGGCGACCCGGCCACGCTGGCCGATTACCAGCGCCTGGCGCCGCTCTCGAAGGAACGCGCCGGCCTTGAGGAGCTGGTGGAGGTGGCGCGCGCGTATCGCGACTGCGCGCAGCAGCTCGACGAGGCGCGCGCCATGCAGCAGGAGGAGACGGACGCCGAGCTGCGCGCCCTCGCCGCCGAGGAGAGCGAGTCGCTGCAGGGCAGTCTGGCGGAACTGGAGGAACGCCTGCGCCTGCTGTTGCTGCCGAAGGACCCGCGCGACGAGCGCAACGTTATCATGGAGATACGCGCCGGCGCGGGCGGTGAGGAGGCCGGCCTCTTCGCCGCGGACCTCTTCCGCATGTACAGCCTCTACGCCGAGGACCGGCGCTGGAAGGTCGACGTGCTGGGCCAGAACGTCACCGGCGTGGGCGGCCTGCGCAGCCTGACCTGCGAGATTCGCGGCAAGGGCGCTTACAGCCGCCTGAAATTCGAGAGCGGCGTGCACCGCGTGCAGCGGGTCCCCGAGACCGAGAGCCAGGGGCGCATCCACACCAGCACCGTCACCGTGGCCGTGCTGGCGGAGGTCGACCCGGTCGACGTCGAGCTCAACATGAACGACGTGCGCGTCGACGTTTTCCGCAGCCAGGGCGCCGGCGGCCAGTCGGTCAACACCACGGACTCGGCGGTGCGCATGACGCATCAGCCGACGGGCATCGTGGTCGAGATGCAGGACGAGCGCAGCCAGTTGCAGAACCGCGAGCGGGCGCGCCAGGTGCTGGCCGCGCGGCTCTATGAAGTGGAGCTGGAGCGGCAGCGGCGCGAGCAGGAGGACGAACGCCGCGGCCAGATCGGCACCGGCGACCGCTCGGAGAAGATTCGCACCTACAACTATCCGCAGAACCGCGTCACCGACCACCGCATCGGGCTCAGCAGCCACAACCTGCCGGCCGTGCTCAACGGCCGCCTGGACGAGTTCATCGACGAGCTCGCCACCCGCGACCAGGCGCAGAAGCTCGCCGCCAGCGAGTTAGGTGGTGGGTGAGTTGACATGCACGAATTGCTTCGTGCGGCAAACGAACTAAGAAACGAACAGACACTGCTGGTTTTACGGTGCCATAAGGAGTTAAACGGGACCATCGGGACTTATCCTTACAGCCAAATATCGGATGAATTACAGGAGATAATTCAAGATCACGGGATAGGCGATGTAGAAGTCTATCGCCTGATGCCAGCGAGAGTTTCCACTGCCAGCAATCCAAGGCGTTTACCAAGCGGAAAGAAAGTTTGGCTAGATCAGGAATACCCTGCCCCCTGGAGACCCACGGATACATTGTTTTCATTCAACTTCCCATACAGTTGGGGTGAGTCACTGTTTGAGGAGATTTGCAGCTACTTCGCATCTATTCCAGATTTGAACGGCAGATGGGATGCAAAAATCGTTGACAAGGAAATTCACGAGGATTGGAGAATATCCGCCAATGAAGGAACCTACGAGTTCCTTTTGGAACATTGGGGAAAAATCCCCAATTCCAAACATATGATTTTGTCTGAATGTCCTGCCGAGCAAGTTAAGGAATTGCTTCTCGTTGCTTACGACATGAGGCAACGAGCTCAGAATACAGAATTGAAGCCATACAAGCCGTCGCGCCGAAAATGGTTGTACATTGAAGAAGGCAAGGTAGTTCATCATTTCTACAAAGAATGTGAGATGGCTCAATATATTCACACTTCAGATACGCCTAAAGAAGGTTTGGTCAAAATGGTGTTGGAGGACGATAACGGTAAAACAGAATATTCAACCGGGGTACACGAAACAGCCAAACAATTTCTTGATCGATATGGACAGCTTCACCCGCTGTTTCCTCCAAGAGACAAAGAAGTCCCAAAGAGGCTTCAGGTGGCACGTTATATCATGGAAGGAGAAAGGTGTACGGCTAAAGATTTGTGGGAAAGAAGCTATAGACCGCAGATTGACCGCCTAATTCGTTCTGGCACGGAAAACCACATTGCGGCACTTGTCTTGATGATGCCGTGTATGGAGATGGTGTATAAACTCAAAACAGGAAAGAAGATGAACTGGATTGAAACACTCAAGATGTTTTTCCCGGCCGATGGTTTCGATCACCACACATATAAAAGCCTGGCCAATCTAATCCGAAACGGATTTGTACATGACGGGTTCACAAAAGGAGACGTTGGTATAAGCTCCGCGGATCATGCGCTGGAAAAGTATTCAGACGGCCAGCAAGTTTTCGTGGGAACGCGCTCCGAAACTGGGCGATTCAACCTGCTTATCGTCCCGGCCTATTTCTGGGCAAGAGTCAGAGACAAAATCGACAGCTTTTATGAAAACGAACAGTGGATACCGGGATGGGATATGCACCGAGTGATTCAACTGGGCGACTATATTGAACCATTAACCGGGGAAGAAATAACACGGAAGACCTAAAGAATGAAAATCCTACTTCATGAAACTACCGTGCGTGAGTTGGCCGAAGGTTAAAAAGACGGCTGCCACAACGAGGCGCGGTTACGGCGTCCGCCCGGTTTCCCGATTTGTCAAATGGGGCCGTAATCCTGTAAACTGGTGATGTCAGAAAACGTCATTGCAGCCGGAATATTGACATGTCCCAAACTGATCAAATCAATCGGGAAATTGGCGAATTGCGCGGCAAGCTGGACGGGCTGGCGACGAAGGAGTACGTCCGCGAGGTGGTTGAGGAACAGACGCGCGAACTGAACAAGAGGTTCGACGCCAAATTCGACGCCATTGACCGCAAATTCGACCACATCGACGGCAAATTCGACATGATAGACGCCCGCCTGCGGGAGATCAGCGAGCGCCAGCAGCGATACAAGGGCATCGGCCAGGCGCTTGTCTTCGGTCTTCCCTTTCTCATCAGCGCGCTGGCGCTGGTCGCCGTCTTCCTGAAATGAGACGGGGTGGTCAGCATCTGGCAACGAAAGCGGACCTGGAAAAGCTGAAAGGCGATCTGACGTTCAGAATGATCGTCATCAGCGGCGTCTTGCTTTGTCCAATCAAGATCATCCCGCCCTTTCAAATCTGAACTGCGCGCCGCCCTCACCCCTGCGCCGGGTGATTGGGGCCGATCCAGACTGTGTCTGACTCCTCGGCGGGCGCGATGTCGAGGTTGACGACCACCGCCTCCTGGTCGCTGCGCACGAGGATGCAGTGCAGCGGCTCCTCAGGGCTGGCGTTGATCTCCTGGTGCGGCACGTAGGGCGGCACGTAGATGAAATCGCCCGCCCCGGCCTCGGCGACGTACTCCAGCCTGTCGCCCCAGCGCTCGCAGAAGCGTCCCGCCAGGCACCGTATTGCCATCCTTGCGAAGCTGAATATGCACCAGCCAAATTACCGTTTCGGTAACGAAGAAGTAGACTCGAAAACCTCCGCTCTTTCCACGACTTGAGGAACTGTCCCGCATGCGGGATGTCCAAAGGGGCGCATCTCCAACTTCTCTGACGCGAGTCCATTGCTGACGGGACGCCTCCAGATTTCCAATGAAGTCTCTGTAGTCTGATGTCAGCCTGTGACGATTCCTGCGCAGCTTCTTAAGCTGTCGTTCAAAGTCGGACAGCGCGCGCAGGTCCTTAACCATCCAGGGTCTACTCGCAAAGTTCGTCGGCCAACTCAAACGCCGACCGCCCGCCGCCGCCGGCGATTTCGGCGAAACCTCGCAGAAAACTCTCTTCTTCCGCCTTCTCATCCGAGTAGTCGTCAAAGATGCTGTTGAGTTGTTGCTCAGGGTACAGGTAATAGATTGCGCGGACGAGTTCCTTGAACGACATACTCTTCACCCACTCAACGATTTGTTTGATGCCAGATTCCAGATCTTCCGGCAAACTGCGCAGCCCGCTTCCGCTATCTGGTGCAAGGCGGTAGGAGAGACGACCGCGCTTGCCAGTGAGCGTTTCCACTACCAAACCGTCGCACAATCTCTCAACGTCACTGTAAACTTCCTGCGTGAAAGGTCCGTACATATACG
>DAOUIB010000067.1:0-4710 GCA_034428275.1 Anaerolineae bacterium | reverse complement strand
GACGAGCCTTGAGGCATGACTCCGGCATTGGAACCAGGCTGGTTGTTCTGCCGCGGGCCAGTCGCGCACGAGGCCCCCGCCTGACGTGAATTCGGGGAAGGGCAGGGGCCGCGACATGCGCCTGCGCCCTGCCACGTCGGTGGCGCTGTTCGTCCTGCTGGCCAGCGTTTACATGATCACATGGAGCGGGCGCATAAACAGCAACGATGAATTGCTGTTGCTCAATGCCAGCGCCAGCCTGGTGCGATATGGAGACATGCGCGCGGATCTGGCGGCTGGCAGCGTGCCGCCGGCGCCCGGAGACCTGCAGCTGTCAGCCTCTCGCCCGCCCCTGCCGGACATTCGCGTGGAACCCCTGCAGCCGGTCCTCGCCGCGCCGCTCTACTGGCTGGCGCTGCTGCTGCCCGGCGTCGGGCTGGCCCACAGCGTGCACCTGTTCAACGTGTTGGTCAGCGCCGCAGCGGGCGCCCTCTTTTTCTTGTATGCGCGACTCAGCGGCTACAGCGCAGCGGCGGCGATTCTGGCCAGCGCCGCGCTTGGCCTGGCGACGATCGTCTGGCCCTACAGCGACAGTTTCTTTCAGGCGCCCCTGGCCCTGTTCATGATTCTGCTGGCGGGCTACCAGTTGGAACGCCTGCGCCAACAGGGCTGGAAAGCGCCCGTCCCGATCCTGCTGGCGCTGGCGACATTGCTGCTGCTGCCGCTGGCCCATCAGTCGACCCTGCTGGCGCTGCCGGCATTACTGATCATCGCCCTGCCGGAGCGATCGGCGTTTCGCGACCTGCGAAGGCGAAACGTCCTGCTCGCCTTGCTGCTGCTCCTGGTCCTTGCGGTCGTTTTGTTCGCCAGCGCCGGATTTCAAAAGGAATTGCAGACCGTATTAAGGCACCTCGGCCGACTCAATCTCGCTGAACAGGCCAGTCGACTCCACAGCTATTTGATTAGCCCGGGCGGCAGCCTGTGGGGCACGTCGCCGGTATTGTTGCTGGCCTTGCCGGGCGGCTGGATGTTGTGGCGCGAGCGACGCCGCCGACAGCTGTGGGCCGGGCTGGTGATGCTGCTGGTCTTCGCATTCGCAAGCGCCATTTATCTGGACCATCAGTGGTTCGGCGGCTTGTCCTGGCCGCCGCGCTTCCTCGTGCCGGTCGTCCCCTTTCTGATGCTGGCGACCATGCCCGTCTTCGAGCGGCTCACGCAGGAGCCCCGTTCACGCGGCCTGGTCCTGCTGGCGTCCCTGTTGCTGGTGTACAGCGTCTGGGTACAGATCAGCGGCGTCTCCCTGCCCTGGGAAGCCTATGGACTGGCGCTGCCGCCCGAATCCGGTGGCTACGGCGACTGGGGCGGCGGGATGAATGACTTGCGCTGGCTGCGACAGGTGGTGATACCTGGCCTGTGGGGCCGGCAGGCATGGGACTTCGCCTGGCTTCGGATGGGGGCTCCGGCCTGGTTGCTGCTGTTTGGCGCCACGGCGGCGATGGCGGCGCTGCACGTCCGGGCCCGACTGAGGTCGGAGGCCGGGTGGGCGGGCAGCAGTCGTCTGACGACCCTCGCGCTCGCGCCCCTCATGTTGCTGCTGATGCTCGCGGCCCTGGCCGCCCTGCCGCCGGACCCGCTCTATAACGCGCCCAATGAGGATCTGGCCAGCCTGCTGGATGATCTGCCGCAACTGACCCGGCCGGATGACGTGGTGCTGCTCAACGATCTGGAACTGGCGCCCTGGCTGGTGAATTACGGCAAGTTCACCAGGCCGCGCCTCGTCAGCCTGCCCTTTCACCCTGGCGAGAAGGGCAGCCCGGAGCAAGAGGCCAGAATTGTTTCAGACAATCCGGCAGTCCTGTTGCAGGGGAGCGCCGTGCAGCAAATCAGCGCCCTGGCCGGAACGCAGGAGCGGCTTTGGTTGCTGGCAGGCAACGGCCCCTGGCTCCCCTGGAGCGTGCGACCGGTCGAACGCTTTCTGGCGCGCAATCATTATCCATTGCAGGAAGTTGAGGGCGGGCCGCGCGCGCGCCTGATCGAATATGACACGAGCATCGCGCCCGACCCGCTCCTGCCGGCGGTGCCGGACCATCGGGCGGCGCTGCGCTACGGTGAGCAGATTCAGCTCATCGGCTACAACCTGCCGCGCGGTCAGCGCTATGAGCCGGGTGAGACTTTGCCCCTCACGCTTTTCTGGGTCGCGGAGTCGACCATCGCAGATTCCTGGACGGTCGCATGGTTCCTGGCCCGGCCGGACAGTCCTCCGGCCGTGCAGGGTTGGGACAGCGCGCCGCAGGCCGGCTTCCTGCCCACCACGGACTGGCCGCCGGGCGTCACCTTGCCGGACAATCGCGCCCTGCGCCTGCCGGCGGACCTGCCCGCCGGCGACTACCACGTGCTGGTTGTGCTCTACCGCGTCGCAAAGGGAGGCGAGCTCCTGCGCCTGCCGGTAGCGGGCGGGCAGACGCGAGACGGTCAGGCCGGCCTGTTGCCGACGGCAATTCAGGTCGGTCGGGTCGAGTGAAAGGCCTGATGAGCCGGCCGACCAACCACCGCAGCAGGGACATGACTCACAGGTCTGAGTCGGGTTAGTATGGGTCTTCGACATGCATTGTGCCGGGGCAGACCTCAGGGGAGGATTGGTATGGAAACCAGGCGCTTTGGGCGCAGCGGACACCGGAGTTCGATCGCCATTTTTGGTGGCGCGGCCTTCCACCCCCTGATCGACGCCGCGGAAGCGGAGGAGGCCCTTGACCTGGCGCTGGCGGCCGGAGTCAACCACTATGACTTCGCCGCGGGCTACGGCAATGGCATGGCCGAAACCAGGCTGGGCCCCTGGCTGGAGCGGCATCGTGAGCAGGTTTTCGTCGGCACCAAGACGGGACAGCGACACCATGCAGCCGCCTGGGCCGAGATCAACCGTTCCCTGGCCCTGTTGCGCTGCGAGCAAATGGATCTCGCGCAGATTCATGGCGTGGTCGATGACGACGAGCTGGACGCGGCAACCGCCGCAGACGGCGCGCTGAAGGCCATGCGCCGCGCCCGCGACGAAGGACTGACGCGTTTCATTGGCATCACCGGGCACGGCTTGCAGGCCCCGCGCCTGTTTTTCGAGGCGCTGGAACGCTTTGATTTCGACAGCGTCCTGTTTCCGATCAACCCGGTGCTCTTCGGTATCCCGGGCTACCGGCGGCAGGCCGAACGTCTGCTGGCGCGCTGTCAGGAACGGGACGTGGGCGTGATGGCCATCAAGTCCATCGCCAAGGGCCCCTGGGGAGACCGCGACAAACGCTGGCACACCTGGTACGAACCCTGGGAAACGCAGGCGAGGATTCAGCAGGGCGTCAACTTTGCGCTGTCGCAGCCCGGTGTGACGGGCATCCCCATGGCCGGTGAGACCCGCCTCCTGCCACTGCTGTTGCGGGCGGCGGAGAATTTCACTCCGCTGTCGCTCCAGGAGCAGGGTGCGCTGATTGTCGCCAGTGCGGGCCTGGAACCCATTTTTGCCTGAAATCAGTTCTTCGGCGCGAGGGTCAGGGTTGTAAGCGAACAGGAATCGTCCGGGCAGTCCGCTGACAGACGCCAGCCATGTGCCAGACTGTACCAGCCAAGGTGCAGGGACAGGTCACCCGAAGCTTCCGCTTCAATCAGCTGCAGGGGATGGCGGGTGACGTAGCGCTCGCCGACTCGCCAGAATCCGGTAGGCAGGTCCGGCGCCGCGTCTCCCTGGGCGACGATGCGCCCGGGCATGCCGTCTCTGGACGCTTCAAGAGCATGCAGGAAGACGTGCAGGTCTGGTGGCGGCCTGGACTCCACTTCCCAAAGCAGGGATATCTCATTCTCGTCCCGTTCCCACGCCAGCAGCCGGATGCTGTCGCCGAAGAGCAGGGGCTCAACGACCTGCGCCAGACTGCTGTCGCGGTCGTCCCCGGCGCTGAAAGCGCCGGCGCGCAGAATCACGGGATCGGCCTCCACTCCCCCGGCGTTGACGCCAGGCAGGGCATAGCCATCCGGATACTTCCACCAGCCGATGTGAACGCGCAGGGCGCTGCGTCCGGTCAGGTCTTCCGGGATTTTCAGGTCCCAGCGGTCTTCATAGACCAGACCGGGTTGCCAGCGGGACGTGCGCAGCATGCCGCTGCCCGGATGGCCGTAGCGGTTGACGAGTATGCGGTCCTCGTCGTCCAGCAGACGCAGGAAGAAACTGAAGTCCTGATCCGAGGCGCGCAGTGGCCGCCAGTAGAGCGTCACCGGCAATATGTCGCCGGGAGCGTGGCGCCGTTCTTCAAGGCGGTAACCCAGCAGTTCCACGTCGCCGAAGCGGAGCGGTAGAGGGGTTGCATCGTCCGGCAGGCCGGCGACGATCGCCGGCGGCGCGTAGGCCGGCCGTATGCTGGTCAAAGGCAGCGCCACAGCGACCAGGCCCAGCGCGACAAGCGAAGCGAGGGCCGGAACTCTCAGCCTCAACAGGCCGTAGGCCAGCAGGGTCATGCTCGCGGCGCTGGCGGGAAAGAGCAGGCGTCCCTGCGTTGCGGCGGTCTGACGCGTCCAGAGCACGAGGGCGATGGCGAAGAGGGCCAGGCACAGGGTCAGCAGCGCGGCCGGGACCAGACTGGCGGGCTGTCGGCGTCGCTGCCAGGCGCGGAGCAGCAGGCCGGCCACGGCGGCCAGGGTGACGACGTCCATCGCGAGGTAATAGGGGGCGGGACTGAAGACGTTGAACCAGCCGAAGAT
>DAOUIB010000066.1:0-3324 GCA_034428275.1 Anaerolineae bacterium | reverse complement strand
ATGTCCTCAAGCAGACCGCCATGGCCCATGGCCACCAGGTCCGCGCGGGTCAGACGTTCGCCGGCGAGCAGGCGCGGCAACAGTAAATCGATGACGTTGCTGCGCGGTGAGCGAATGCAACCCGGCGCGCCGATGACTGGCACGTTGGCGACGTAGCCCAGCATCAGGAGACTGCCGGGATCCACGGGCATGCCGAAGTGGGTCACCGTGCCGCCGGCGAGCCGCAGGCCGGTGGGCACCACGTCGTCGCGATCGATGATGGCCGACACGCTGCCGATGAGCAACAGGTCCATGCCCGAGGCGACCTGCTGACTGATGGCGGCGGCGATTCCCTCCGGCTCGTGACTGGTGGACACGACGTCCCCAAGTTGGCTGCCAAGACCGTGCAGACGTTTCTGTGTCGGTGGCTGCAGGGCGCGACGCAGGCGTTCCTGCGCCCGCTCCGGCCCGGAAATGATCAGACCCACGTTCATGGACTTCATTTTTTGCTGGTCGACGACGGGCGCCAGGCGGCGCGCGGTGCTTTCCACGTCAACGATGCGCGCTTCAGGTATGCCAAAGGGCACAATCTTGACCAGCGTGACCAGTTCGCCCGCCTCAACCAGCGTATGATTGCGAAGCGTGGCCAGGGTGATGCCAGGGTCAATGTTATTCAATACGGACAGCGCGGGAACGTTGATGACCACCGGTCCGTGATGCCTGGCCACGAGGTTGGCGCGGCCCACGCCAGGAGTGACCATGCGTATGCCTGGCCCGGCAACCGCCTGGCCGACCCGTCGGGCCGCCTCGTTTTCGTCAAGGTCGCCAGGCCCGGGGTCAGCGACGACCACACGGTCCATTCCGAGCCGTGCCATAGTCTCCACGTCAACGCAGGAAAGGACCCGACCCTTGCCCAGCAATCGCTGGCCCCGCTCATCGACCAGATTGTGCGCCAGAACCTTGCCAGGCGCTTCATCGAGGGGGACGGGGCCGAACTTCACGCCTTGACTCCGCTTCGCAGGGACACGATTTCGGCCATAATGCTCAATGCGATTTCTTCCGGCGTGCTGGACCCGATTTCCAGACCAATGGGTGTGTGAATTCGCGAGGTCTGTTCCGGCGTGAGGCCGGCGGCGTGCAGGCGTTCCAGGCGTTGCCGGTGGGTGCGCGGACTGCTTAGCACACCGACGTAGGGAACAGGGCCAGGCAGGGCCGCGAGCAGGGCGGGGTCGTCGATCTTGGGATCGTGAGTCAGCACAGCCAGCCAGGTGTCGCCATCCAGGCCAATCTGGCGGAGGGCCTTGTCCGGGTAACTGTGCAAAATCTGGTCAACGTCCGGGAAACGCTCCGCAGTGGCGAAGACCCGACGCGGATCAATGAGCGTCACGCGGAAACCCAGTTCGCGCGCGAAATTCTGCAAGGGCATGGCCACGTGAACGCCGCCGATGATGACCAGTCTGGGGCCCGGCCGATGGTGGTCCACCAACACGGCGAGTCCGTCGATTTCGTGGCGACCGCTGCGCGCTTCGGCCCCACGCGACAACATTTTGACGCGGCCGTCGTCCAGCCCATCTGACCTGTATTCCAGTTCGCCCCCGGGCCCCAGCAATACCTTCGCGCCGGACTGGTCGCCTTCCAGCAGGGAAATCGACGTGGCAGGTCGGTGGCGCTGGACGTGTGGCGATACCTTTGACCACCAGGTCGTGTCCACGGGCTCGACGAAAACACTGATTTTGCCGCCACAGGTCAATCCCACGTCCCAGGCCTCGTCATCGCTGACGCCAAATGTCAGCATGCGGGCCGCACCGTCTTCCATGCCTTCCAGCGCGCTTTCGACCACAGCGCCCTCAATGCAGCCGCCACTGACCGAACCCACCAGCGCCATGTCCCGGGTCACGGCCATCTTGGACCCCGTGGCGCGCGGCGCGGAGCCCCAGGTCTGCACGACGGTGGCGAGGGACACCTGCCGGCCTTCCTCCAGCCAGCGGGTGACCGTGTCCAGAATGTCAAGCATGGCGGCCGTCCTTTCAGTGCCTTTTGGCCAGATTCTGCAGCGCGGCGACCACGGTCTCCAGGTTGTCCAGGTTGCGCAGGGGCAGAAAGTCATCGCTGTAGGGCAGCATGGCCCTTGCGCCGCGGGTCAGAGGTTCGTAGCGCGGCAAATCGAGCAGGGGATTGAGCCAGATCAGGCGGTGGCAACTGCGTTGCAGGCGTTCCATCTCGTGCCGCAAAAGGACCGGATCGCCACGGTCCCAGCCGTCCGTGATGATCAGCACCATGGCGCCCCTCCCGAGCACCCGGCGAGACCAGCGGAAATTAAAGTCGCGCAGGGACTCACCGGTGCGGGTGCCGCCACCCCAGTCATTGACACTGCTGCCCACGTCCGAAAGCGCGCGGTCGATGGACTTGTGGCGGATTTGCCGCGTGATGCGGGTCAGATGCACGCTAAAGACAAAGGACTCCACCTGCTGCATGCCGCTGGCAAAGGTGTGCATGAAGTGCAGGAAAATGCGTGTGTAGCGTTCCATGCTGCCGCTGATGTCGCAAATGAGTACCAGCGGACGCGGCTTGACACCGGGCGTGCGCGTCGGGAGCGTGAAGTATTCTCCGGCGTGGCGCAGGTTCTGCCGCATGGCGCGCCGCAGGTCGATGAGGGCGCCGCGTCCCGGCCGCAGACGACGGGTGCGGCGAAAGTCCAGAGATTGCGGCAGCTTTTCCAGGATGCGTTTGGCCAGCGCCAACTCCTCCTGGCTCATTTCGGAGAAGTCCTTGTAGCGCAATTGCTCCTGCCTGCTCCAGGTGGGGAGGACGGCTGTCAATAGAGAATCGCCGGGGCTTGCGGCGCCATCGCTGTTCTCATCAAGGGGACTGGCGCCAGGCGGCAGCAAAAACTTCATGCGTCTGGGTTCGTTTTCCACCGGCGGGGGCATGTCCAGTTGCACCCAGTCGTCGACGGGCCGGCTCCAGAACAGGTCGAAGGCCCGGTCGAAGAGCTCCAGATCGCGTTGGCGCGAAACAATCAGGGAACGCATCGTGTGGTACACGTCGAGACGTTGCCCCAGATCGATGTAGCCGAGGGCGTTGGCCACCTCGATCATGCGATTGGGCGTGGCGGCCATGCCCAGCGCACGGCACATGCGCCCGAACAGGAGAAGGTTGTGAAGGAGTTGGCCACCCTGATGGAAGGTCCCGTCCGGCAACACAGGCGCGAGGGTCATGAGACCAGGGCAGCGTTGGTTTGTGCCTGGACGATGGCCCGCTCGTGCAGGGCCTGCAGGCTGTCGCCCGACAGCATGTCGATGTCGTCCTGGTATTTCAAAATTACACCGAGTGTTTCAGCAACCG
>DAOUIB010000065.1:0-11076 GCA_034428275.1 Anaerolineae bacterium | reverse complement strand
GACTTCATGGCGGCGCCGAGAGCAAGTCGACTCTTGCCTGGTTGGTCGGTTGTGAGTCTACTTCCAGGTGCACGCTGTGGGCCAGCCCGACGCCGGGCAGCAGCAGCGCCAGCCAGTAAAGCGGGGCGGCGAGGACGGGCTGCAGGGGTTCCACGCGAATGTCCGGCAGGGGCGGGTGAGAGTCCGACACCCGCAAATCTCCGGGCGCCGGCGGCACGCTGCCCGCCGCCAGGTCCGCGCGCATGTCTCCATATCGCACCAGGCTGGCGCTGGCATTGAGCAGCAACAATTCATCGTTGCTGTTGATGCGCCCGCTCCAGGTGATCATGTAAACGCTGGCCAGCAGGACGAACAGCGCCCCCGACGTGGCAGGGCGCAGGCGCGTGTCGCGGCCCCTGCCCTTCCCCGAATTCACGTCAGGCGGAGGCCTTGTGCGCGACTGGCCCGCGGCAGAACAACCAGCCTGGTTCCAATGCCGGAATCATGCCT
Source organism: Anaerolineae bacterium (assembly GCA_034428275.1). Taxonomy (GTDB): domain Bacteria; phylum Chloroflexota; class Anaerolineae; order Aggregatilineales; family Phototrophicaceae; genus JAGWBD01. Next base: position 10,587 of record DAOUIB010000065.1, on the reverse strand, counting down.
CAAGGCTCGTCATCTTCAACGTTATGGTCCAGATGGTCATCGTCCTGGGGATACATGCGTTCGAGGCGGGATGGAAGGCGGCGGGCTTGATGCAACTTCTCCACCAGCGCAGGGTCCACCTGATCGAGCAAGCCGAGGTCTTCCAGGGTCCACATGGTGGTCATCGGCCCGCTGATGTTGGGCCACTGGTCTTTCGCCCAGGAGTATCGCTGGCCGCAGAACTGCCACACGGCTTCCGGCTGTTCCTGCCAGGTGAATTGCTGGAATTCCTGCCAGATTTCTGCTTCGGGCGTTCGCGGGAAAAGCGAACGGACCATGTAATGTTGTACCTGGGCCTCGTCGCGGTCGACTCCCGCCCAGTTGTGACTGTACTTGTCGATGAAGGTGAAGATGCCATAATGCGAGTAGTGCTCGATCGTCGCCACCAGTTCGTCCTGACTGGTCCAGGCCGCCTGGAAACAGGCTTCCAGTTCTTCACTGGGTTCCTCGATTCGCTCCCCGTGGAACTGCGCCGACCTGGCCAGCATCCATGCCTCCGGCAAGATGTCGTGCGTGTGACTGATCAGACGGCGGAAACGTTGCGGCTCGACATTGAATTTCACCAGCGCGCCGCTGCTGATGAGTTGCTCCATCCGGTCGGCAATGCCATGCTGACGCGCCTCGTCCCGCGCCCTTTCACGACCACTGCGGTACAGGCGCAGGCGACCGGGCAACTCCGACACGCGGATTTCCTCGTCTGAAACCGGGAAGATGCGTCGAATCCCGCCCCGGTGCACAAACAACTGGAAGAGCAGTATGCAGGTGGCGCCGATCGCAATCGGCGGGATGGCGTCAGTCTTCTGCGTGATCAGCACCAGCAGCATCGCATAGCTGGCCACCATGCCGCGCAGGCCGGCAAAGCGCAGCGCCCTCGATTCGGAGGACTTTGGCTCGATGCCGCGTTTCTTCAGCACGTCATCGCCAACCAGAAAGATGGTGGTGCTGACCATGGCGAATTCGCTGACGAAGCCAAAGGCGTAGAAGGCCTCTACCCGGGTTACCGTCCGAATGACCGGGATCAGGATGGCCGCCACCGCCCAGATGACCACCACGCCCACGCGGTCATCTTCGAACTGTCGCGGCAGGCGCCCCAGACGGGCAGCGTTGGCGGCCACGGCCGCGCCGCCGACGTAGCCGCCTCCCTGCGCCAGCAAGAGGATAAAGGCCAGCAGTATGCCGGCCAGCGCCAGCAGGGACGTGCCGGAGCCGAAGATCAGTTCATACAGGATCAGCAGCGTGCTGTAGCCTTCCGTGGCCGGAACGCGCCAGGTGGTAGCCGCGAAGAGCTGAACGATGCCGGTGCCGATTAGAAAAATGGCCGCGATGATCAGCGCCGTGTTGATCACCTTCCACTTTGGACGCGCGGCATGCTTGCCGCTGGCCGGTATGACCTCGTAACCGGAAAAGCCCAGCATGGCGCTGCTCATCGAGCGCAGAAAGAACTGGAAAAACAGCGCTGTTGACAGGGTCGAAACGTCGCCGCTGGCCTCCACCACGTGGGTCACCACGCCGCTGTTTTCCAGCCCCTGTACGATGGCCGGCACGGCAGTCGCCAACTCCGGCTGCGCGGCCGCGTTGAGCGCCACCCAGGAGAGCGCGAATATGGTGAATGTGGTGAAGGCGCCGCCCCCCACCAGGAAAAGCGGCACGGCGCGTCTGGGGCCGATGATGGACAGCACGGCCATGATGAAGAAGGCGTAGGCCTCCGCCATGGTGATGCGCCAGGGCGCCAGTTCGGGAAAGATGAGAAGCGTCACGTCGGAGGCTGAAATCGAGCTGATGATGATGGTCAGCACGGCGTCGATGAAAAACAGGCTGGTGCCCACCCAGGACAGGAAACGCATGCGCGGCGGGCCGATGGCCTCCACCAGCGGGCCCGTGCCACCGGCGTTGGGACGCAGATAGGCGCCGGCCTTGTAGGCGGGCACCACGCCGAAAAACAGCATCACCGAGAGCACGGCGAAGGCCAGCATGGCGATTTCGTGATAGCCCTGCGCGCCATCGATGGCCAGCAGCGTCTGGTAGGCCGCAACACTGAAGGCGTCGGCCGCGATCTCAAAGACCAGCGCCAACACGCCCAGGCCGGTGCCGCCCAGCAACAGGCCCTCGAACATCAGACGCGGCAACTTGCGGTCCGCTTCCCTGCGCTCGGTCGTGTGGATATAACCCTGGAGGAAAAACATCGGCGCGCTGCGCTCCCGATAACGTCAGGCGAGCAATGGTTTCACGCAACCCTGCAATCATATCACAGGCGCAAAACGGCCAAAGTTCCAGCCTGGCGTCAGGCAAGAAACAGGTTTGACATTGCCGACCGCTGCGCTACACTTCAGCCCGCAGAGTCAACAACGAAAGAGGGGAATTCCACCATGAAGGAAAAGCACAGTCTTTCGCGCCGTCAGTTTCTGCAGACCACCGGCGCTGCCGCCGCCTCGCTCACTGCCCTGGGCCTCCCGGTGAGCGCTGCGCTGGCGCAGGGCGCGCCACCGGCCGAAACGGCCGCCCAGATGGCCGTCTACAACTTTGGTGGCGCCATCCATCAGGGCGTCGCAGCCGGCGGCATCTCCCGTTTCAACGAACGCTACCCCAACGTGGTTGTTGAAGACGTTTACGAGCCCTCACAGGCGGGCTGGGGCGGCTACATCACCAACGTCCAGTTGCGTATCGCCAGCGGCCTGCCGGTCGACCTGATTGCCATGGCAATCGAGGGCACCTGGGAGACCATCTTCCAGGGGATCGTAATCCCGCTTGACGACTACATCGCAGAAGATGAGGGACTTCAGGCCGTCGCTGCTGAAGTCCATCCATCCCTGCACGATGCCCTCAAGGTCCCGCGCGGGCCGGAAGGCACGACCTATTACATCACGCGCGAGTGGAACAACATGATCATCCACATCAACACGCGGATGTTCGAGGAGGCCGGTCTGGACTATCCCAATCCGGAATGGACCTGGGAAGAGTTTGTGGAGACCGCCCAGATCCTGACGACGGGTGAGGGCGAGGACAAGGTCTTCGGTTTCGCCATTCCCTACTTCAACTTTGGCATGGCGCCCTGGTGGCACACCAATGAGACCGCCACCCTGACCGACGACTGGCTCGGCTCCAATCTTGACGACCCGAATATGCTGGAATCCTTGCAGTTCCTGCGCTCGCTGGTGCACGAACACGGCGTTTCGCCCGACGTGTTTGGCAGTGGCATGACCGAACTCTTCGTCTCCGGCAAGACCGCCATGTCCGCCGGCGGTCGCTGGCCTTTCGCCACCTACATCGCCAACGACTTCTATGACGTAGACATCGTCCCCTGGCCGCGCAACCGCGCCGGCACGACCGTCTTCGGCTCCGGTGGCTATGCCATTACCACGTCCGCAGCCGACCCCTGGCTGGCGATCGAACTCATCAAGGACATGACCGACCACCAGACCGACGTCGATGCCATCGCCGGCGGCACCTACCTGCCCGCGCGCGAGTCCTCGACGGTGGACAGCGAGCAATTCAACGCCTTCCCGGAACACGCGCATTACTTCTTTGGCAGTCTCGACGACATCAAGCCCATTCCTTCGCCCCCCAACTTCGCCGAGGTCGAGAACATCTTCACCCGCAACGTCGACAACGTCATGAACGACTCGATCTCTGCCGAAGAGGGTCTGGCCGCCGCTCACGAGGAACTGTCGGAGGCCATGGCCAACCTGCGCGAGCGTATGGGCGCCTGATTGGCTTTATTTTTCCGCACCTGGCCGACAAACTGGCCAGGTGCGGAACCTGTTTGAGAGCGACCCGTGACCCTGTCGTCCGCCCGAAAACGCTTGCGGGAAAGACTCGCCGTTTCCTGTGGAGGAGTCGGGGACCTGGCGCGCCCGATCGACCCTTACGCCGAACGGCCGCGGCCCCTGGCCATGCGGCCCGACCCGGGCGAACGGGTGGACTGGTACCGTACGCCCTTGCCCCGTGAAACGCTCGCCGAACTTAATCGCCGCAGCGACCTGAAAGGCGCGGCGCAAACCCTGGGCATGCTGGGCCTTTTTCTCTTGAGCGGTGGCGCGGCCTGGTATTCATCGCAGCATTTCACCTGGCCGCTGACGCTGTTGCTGGTGTTTGTGCATGGCAGTCTGTATGGCTTCAATATCAACGCCGTGCACGAACTGTCGCATCGCAGCGTCTTTCGCACAAAAATACTCAACGAAGTCTTTGTCCACGTTTTTGCCTTCCTGGGCATGCACAGCGTGGTGTACTTTCGCTACTCCCACCTCCTGCATCATCTTTACACCCTGCATCCGCCCGACGACCTGGAGGTCGTGTTGCCGCTGGAATACGACCTGCGCTGTTTCCTGAAGACTGCCTTTTTCAATCCGCCCGGCGTCCGCTACAAGTTTCAGACCCTGGTCCGCTGGAGCCGCGGCCGCTTTGCTGAAGGCTATGAACTGGACGTCCTGTTCCCTCCGTCAGAACCTGCCAGACGGCGGGCCGTCATGCGCGAGGCCCGTTTTATTCTTGGCGGGCACCTGCTGCTGGCAGGCCTCGCATTGCTGACAGGGCAATGGATGCTCATCATTCTCGTCACCCTGGCCAATTTCTACGGCCAGTGGCTGCTCTTCCTGCTGAACAACACCCAACACGTGGGCTTGCGGGACAACGTGCCGGACTTTCGCCTCTGCACCCGGACCTTTAACGTGAATCCCTTCTTTCGCTTTCTTTACTGGCACATGAATTTCCACATCGAGCATCACATGTATGCTGCCGTGCCCTGCTACAACCTGCGCCGCCTGCACAAAGCCATCCGACACGACCTGCCTCCCGTCACAAATGGTCTGGTGCCCACCTGGCGCGAAATCATCTCTATCATGCGCCGGCAGCACGAAGACCCGACCTGGCAACACCGGGTGACCCTGCCAGAGGGCGCCAGTCCGCCGCGCGAACATTTGCCACGCCCCGAACGCAGACTGGAACCCGCAACCGCATGAAAGCGACGCGACAGCCCCTGCTCTCACCGAAGTGGAGTGAATCGCTGACGGGCTATTTGTTCATTTTGCCAACGCTGATCGGCTTCGCGCTCTTCATTCTTTACCCCATCCTCGAGTCCATACGCATCAGCTTTCTGGACTTCAACATCCTGCGGGATTCGAAATACGTCGGCCTCGACAATTACGTCGCCATCTTCAGCGACAAAAGGGTCGCCACGGTCTACCGCAACACCTTCGTCTTCACGATTTTTGCAGTCTTTTTCAATGCCGGCGTGGGCCTGTTGCTGGCGGTCGCGCTCAACCGGCGCATGCCCACTTTTGTTCGCAATCTGTATCGCTCTATTTTTTTCTTCCCCCTGCTGGTCGCGCACACCTACATCGCCGTGATCTGGCAGTTTCTTTACCACAGGGACCTTGGCGTTCTGAACTATTACCTGAGTCTGTTTGGCGTCGCGGCCATCCCCTGGTTGAGCCAGGGCAACTGGGCCATGGTGGCCATCATCATAATGGACGTCTGGAAAAACACCGGCTTTGCCATGCTGGTCTTTCTGGCCGGTCTGCAGAATATTCCCAACGAATTCTACGAATCGGCGCAGCTGGACGGCGCCAACGGGCGGCAGATATTCTTCCGTATCACGCTGCCCCTGCTCAGCCCGACAATCTTCTTCATCCTCGTCATCTTTATGATCGGCGCGCTGCAGGTCTTCGACACCATTCAGGTGTTGACCAGGGGCGGGCCGGGTGATTCAACCCGCAGCGTTGTGATGTACATTTACGAAAAGGCCTTCCAGCGCTTTGACATGGGTTACGCAGCGGCTGTTTCGATGACGCTGTTTGCGATCATTCTGGTGCTAACCCTGATTCAGTTCCGCATCGGCCGGCGCTGGGTGCATTACGAGTAAGGGACAGGGTGTGCGCATGACGAGTCGGCAAGGCAGCATTACACAGGCCCGCATCCTCGGCGGTCGGCGCCCCTCGCGCAAGCCGATCAGGCCCGGCGACTTCATCACCTATCTCGTGCTGACCGTAGCGGGGATTCTGGTCGTCATGCCGCTACTGTGGATGTTTTCCACCTCCCTGCGGCCGATCGCGGAAAGCCTGCAATTGCCTCCGGCCTGGCTGCCCACCGACTGGCGCTTTGAGAACTATCGCGAGCCCTTTGACTCAAACGTGCCCTTCCTGCAGCTCTTCCTCAACAGCACGCAAATCACGGTGTCGGTCACCGTCGGGCAACTGATCACCTGCTCCCTGGCAGGTTACGCTTTTGCCCGGCTGCGCTTTCCAGGGCGGGATATCATCTTTTTGCTCTTGCTGGCTTCCCTGATGGTGCCCGGTCAGGTGACCATCATCCCCATCTACCTGAGCATGGTGTCCTGGGGCTTGATGGACAACCCGCTGGCCATCATTCTGCCCGGCCTGATCAGCGTCTTTGGCGTCTTTCTCATGCGTCAGTTCTTCAAGACCATGCCCCAGGAGTTGCTGGATGCGGCGCGCGTGGATGGCGCCGGGCAATTGCGCGTCTTTTTGCAAATAGCCGTGCCGCTTTCCGGCGCGTCGCTGGCCACGCTGGCGATCATCACCTTCAATGCAATCTGGAACAGCTATTTCAACGCGCTGATTTTCCTCAAGTCCTGGGACAAGATGACCCTGCCCCAGGGCATCGCCATGCTTACCGGCTACATGGGCGCCGGCAACGCCTCGGTCGTGATGGCCGCCGTCACCATGGCCATCCTGCCGGTGCTGATCGTTTTCATCATTGCGCAGCGCTGGATCATTGAGGCGCTGACGCGTACGGGCATCAAGGGCTGACCTGCCCCGCACACACCTGGAGAAGAGATGAGCTCTGCAAACGGCAACAACTGGCCTGTTCTGACGCGCTACGAAGGCGAACATCTGCGGCGTATCGCCCTGCCCCTTGGCGGTATCGGCACCGGCACCGTCTCCCTGGGCGGGCGCGGCAACCTGCAGGACTGGGAAATCGTCAACCGGCCGGCCAAGGGCTTTCAGCCGGACAAGACCTTTTTCGCGCTCTATACCCGCGACGCCGACGGTAACACCTGCACGCGGGCGCTGGAAGGCGCCATCCCGGTCGAGGACTTTGAAGGCCAGACCGGCTCCCCGATCCCCAACCATGGCTTGCCCAGGTTTCGCCACTGTCGCTTCGAGGCCGCCTACCCCTTCGGCCAGGTGCATCTGGAAGATGAGGATGTGCCGCTCAGGGTGCGGCTGCAGGCCTTCAACCCTCTCGTTCCCGCGGACGCGGAGGCCAGCGGATTGCCCCTGGCCCTGTTGCGCATTGAACTCAGCAACCCGGGGTCGCGGACCGTGGAGGCCAGCATTTGCGGCAGCCTGCAAAACTTCATCGGCAGCGACGGCAGCGCGGGCGAGCCCCGCAACAACGTTAACGAGTATCGCAAGGGCTCGATTCAGGGCATCTTCCTGCGCTCGGAGGGCGTCGACCCCGACGCCGAGCAATACGGCACGATGGCCCTGACAACGACCGCGTCAGAAGGCGTCACCTGGCGAGAGGCCTGGCTGGATTTCTCAACCCGGCCATGGGGCGATTCGCTGCTGGATTTCTGGGACGACTTCAGCGAGGACGGACGGCTCGACCCGCGCGACGGCGCCGGGCAGCAGGCGCCCAACGCTTCCCTCGCCGTGTCCCGGACGATTGCGCCAGGGGCCAGCGAGGAGATCGCCTTCCTGCTCTGCTGGCACTTCCCCAATCGCCTGGCCTGGGCCGGAGGCGCGAACCAGCCCCCCGGCATCGCCAACGGTCTGGTGGTCGGCAATCACTATACGACGCGCTTCGCAGACGCCTGGGAGGCGGCCGAATTCTGCGCTGACAGCCTTGACGGGCTGGAAAGCGACACGCTGCTCTTCGTCAACAGCTTCCTCGCCGGCGACCTGCCCGACGTCGTCAAGGAAAGCGCCCTCTACAACGTCAGCACCCTGCGCTCGCAGACGACCTTCCGCACGCCGGATGGCTACACCTTCGGCTGGGAGGGCTGCCACGACACGGCCGGCTGCTGCTTCGGCTCCTGCACCCACGTCTGGAACTACGAACAGGCGACGGCCTTCCTTTTCGGCGGCCTCGCCAGCGGGATGCGCGAGGTTGAATTCCTGCACGCCACCCGTGACGACGGCGGCATGAGCTTCCGCGTTCAGTTGCCCCTAGAATTCGCGAAAAGCTTTTCGGTGGCCGCGGCTGACGGCCAGATGGGCTGTCTCATGAAAATCCACCGCGACTGGCAACTGAACGGCGACGACGACTGGCTGCGCAAGCTTTGGCCCGGTGTGCGTCGCGCGCTGGAATTTTGTTGGCTCCCCGGCGGCTGGGACGCCGATCAGGACGGCGTCATGGAAGGCTGCCAGCACAACACCATGGACGTCGAATACTACGGCCCCAACCCGCAAATGGGCATCTGGTATCTCGGCGCCCTGCGCGCCTGCGAAGAAATGGCGCGTCAACTGGGCGAGGACGACTTCGCCGACAAATGCCGCTCCCTCTTCGAGCGTGGCAGCGCCTGGATCGACGCCAACCTCTTCAACGGCGAGTACTATGAACACGAGATTCGCCCGCCCGACAATGCCCTGGTCATTCACGACATGCTGACCAGCCACATGGGCGCGGACGACCCCGCCGACCCTGTGCTGCAACTCGGGGCGGGCTGCCTCGTCGATCAGCTCGTCGGCCAGTTTCAGGCCCACGTCAACGGTCTGGGCTACCTGGTCGAGCCGGAGAAGGTCCGCGCGACCCTGGACGCCATCATGCGTCACAACTTCCGCGAGAGCTTCTACGGCCATTTCAATCATTTCCGCAGCTACGTCCTGAACGACGAGTCGGCCCTGCTGATGGCCAGCTATCCGCGCGGCAATCGCCCAAAACGGCCTTTCCCCTACTGCAACGAAGTGATGACCGGCTTTGAATACACGGCGGCCATCGGCATGCTCTATGAGGGGCAGACGGAAAACGGCATGCGTTGCATCGAGGCTGTTCGCGCCCGTTACGACGGCAAGCGCCGCAGCCCCTTCAACGAGGCCGAGTGCGGCCATCACTACGCCCGCGCCATGGCCAGCTGGGCCGCCCTGTTGGCGCTGAGCGGCTTCCGTTATTCCGGCGTGACGCAATCCATGGCCTTCGCCCGCAGCGACCGGCCCTCACAGCAGTTCTGGTCAAACGGCTACGCCTGGGGTCTGTTTCGCCAGACGCCCGGCGAGGAGGGCGTGGAGGTCGAACTGGACGTTCTGCACGGGGAACTGTCGCTGGGCGAGTTCGCGCTGACGGACTACGGCTCAGTCGCGCTTGAGGAAACGAGTCAGCTCGGCAAGGGGACCCAATGGCGAGGCGTTGTTCGCCCGTCCTGAAGCATCGGGGCGCGCCGGCAGGCGTCTGATCAATGGCAAGGCAATCAGCGAAGCGACGATCGCGATGCTGAAGGCCGCGTCCAGCCCAAAGCGGTCGCCGACCAGGCCCAGCACCAGTGCGTTGACGGAGCGCGTGAGAAAGGCGTAGAGAATAAAGAGCCCGCTGGCGGTGGCGCGGTTTTCCGGAAACTGGTCCTGCACGACGGCCTGCAGGACCGGCGTGATCGACAGCGACACAAAGCCCAGCGGCACCAGGGCGAGCGGGACCAGTTCCACGCGCGTCTTGACCACCAGCATAAAGACGACCAGCAGCGCCGCGCCCAGCACCGTCGCAATGAATACGGTGCTCCTGCGGCCGTAGCGGTCGCTCAACATGCCGCCGGCCAGCGCGCCGCCCACGCCCGCCAGTTCGAAGAGCGCCAGCATCAGCGCCGCATCGGCCAGCGCGAAGCCGACGTCCACGTTCAAATAATAGACCATGTAGAAGGAGAGCGACGAGACCAGCATGCCGCGCATGATCATCACGCCCAGCAGCGGAATGAACACGCGCCGCATGTGTGGCAGGACGCTGCGCAGGTCCATGGTCCTGCGGGAACGCGAGGGAATTCCCCTCAGCCGCCAGTATAGAATCCCGCTGGCGAGCCAGCCAAAGACCGCCACGCGCCAGATCCCTTCCACGCCCCACTCCGCCAGCGCGAAGGCCACCAGCAGCGGGCCAATGGACCGCCCCAGTTCGCCGGAGGCCATGAAGAAACCCATGCCCTTGCCCAGCTGGCGCCCGGAAATGCGCGCGATCATGGCCGGCGCCGGCGCGTGAAAGGCCGCGACGCTCAGACCGGTGATGAAGAGCAGCGCGACCAGCGCGCCGTAAGTCTGCATCTGGCCGGACAGGGTGACCAGGGTGCCGGTCACCGCGGGCATGAAAATGACCAGGTATCGCACGCTGAAGCGGTCGCTCAGCCAGCCCACGAGGACGCTGAACAGGGAAGGGATCGACATGGCCAGTTGCAGCGTACCGGCCAGGCCCAGGGGAATCGCCAGTTTTTCCAGAATGACGGGCAACAACGCAGGTATGAAGGCCGGATACATGTCATGCACGAAGTGCCCGCTGACGATGGTAAGGATGTTTTTGGTCTGGAAGGTTTCGGAAGAATCTGGCGCTACGTCGCGGACGGGCTCGGCAACAGCAGTCATGAACGGGCTTTCGCTGGCAGGATTCCCCGGC
>DAOUIB010000064.1:0-3262 GCA_034428275.1 Anaerolineae bacterium | reverse complement strand
TTTCGGACAAGCTTCTCATGTCCCGTGAATGGGTTCGCTCTTGCAACCCTCCCCCTCTCTCACCGGAAAGGGCTCCCGCGAGAAGATGGTCTCCCCCTCTCCCCCGGGAGAGGGGGCCGGGGGGTGAGGGCGGCCTGCCTTGCCACCCCAACACCACATTCATTACCCCTCTCCCTCAGGGAAGGGCTCCCATCTCCCGGGATGGGACAAGGGCGGCCTCCGCCACCAGGCCATGAAACACGCTCTCCCGCCAACATCCTTCATACGTCCCGCTGACGTTCCTCTTGCGCGCGCCTGCCATGCTGGCAGAAATGCCGCACGCAGTGAAGGAGCGTGTCCATGGACCTCAATCGCTTGACCAACAAGGCCCAACAGGCCCTGTATGACGCCCAGACCATTTGCGTCGAACAGCGCCACGCGGAAATTCGGCCCCTGCACCTGCTGATCGCCCTGCTGCGCCAGCAGGATGGCATCGTGCCGCGCGTGGTGGCCGGCATCGGCGCGCAGCCCTCCGAACTATTGCAGGACCTTGAGCAGGAACTGACGCGCGAGGCGCGCGTCGCCGGCCAGAACCTGCAGGTCGGCGCCGGGCGCGCCCTGCAGGAGACCCTGGTCGAGGCCGCGGCGCAGGCCCAACGCATGCGCGACGACTACGTCAGCAGCGAGCATTTGCTGCTGGCGCTGACGGGGGTCGCCCCGACCGACGCGCTGCTGCAACGCCACGACGTCACGAGCGACGCCATCCTCAAGGCCCTGACCGCCATCCGCGGCAACCAGCGCGTCACCAGCCAGGACCCGGAGGACGTTTACAGCAGCCTCGAACGTTACGGCCGCGACCTCACCGACCTGGCGCGCCAGGGAAAACTGGATCCGGTCATCGGCCGCGAGGAGGAGATTCGCCGCGTCAGCCAGGTGCTGGGCCGCCGCAGCAAGAACAACCCCGTCCTCATCGGCGAGGCCGGCGTCGGCAAGACCGCCATCGCCGAGGGGCTGGCGCGCCGCATCGTCGACGGCGACGTGCCCGAAGCCCTGCGCGAGCGCCAGATCATCGCCCTCGACATGGGCTCCCTGCTGGCCGGCGCGAAGTTCCGCGGCGAGTTCGAGGAGCGTCTCAAGGCGGTGTTGAAGGAAGTCAGCGCCAGCGAGGGGCGCATCATCCTCTTCCTCGACGAGCTGCACACCATCGTCGGCGCCGGCGCGGCCGAGGGGGCCCTCGACGCCGGCAACATGCTCAAACCCATGCTGGCCCGCGGCGAATTGCACGCCATCGGCGCCACCACCCTCGACGAGTATCGCGAGCACATCGAGAAGGACGCCGCCCTCGAGCGCCGCTTCCAGCCCGTCTACGTCGAGGAACCGGACGTGGAAGCCACCATCAGCATCCTGCGCGGCCTGAAGGAGCGCTACGAAGTGCATCACGGCGTCCGCATCCAGGACAGCGCCGTGGTCGCCGCCGCGACCCTCAGCCAGCGCTATCTGCCGGGGCGGCAACTGCCCGACAAGGCCATCGACCTCGTCGACGAGGCCGCTTCCCTGTTGAAACTGCAGATCGACTCGCGGCCCCTGGCCCTGGATACGCTGGAGCGCCAGTTGATGCAGCTGGAAATCGAGCGCGAGGCGCTCAACCAGGAGCGCGACCGCGCCTCGCAGCAACGCCTTGAGGTCATCGAACAGGAGTTGGCCGACCTGCGCGAGAATCGGGACACGCTGGCCGCCCGCTGGCAGACCGAGAAGGACGCCATCCAGGCCCTGCGCGCCACCCGCGCCGACATCGACGCCGCGCGCGTCGAACTGGAGCAGGCCGAGCGCCGCAGCGACCTGGAGACCGCGGCCCGCATCCGCTTCGGCCAGATCCCCGACCTGGAGCGGGAGCTGGACGCGGCCGGAGAACGTCTGGCGCAACTGCAGAGCGACGGCGCCATGCTGAAGGAAGAGGTCGACGCCGACGGCATCGCCGCCGTGGTCGCGCGCTGGAGCGGCATCCCGGTCACGCGTCTGCTGGAGAGCGAAAGCGCCAAACTGCTGCGCATGGAAGACGAATTGCGCCGGCGCGTCATCGGCCAGGACGCTGCCCTGAAGGCGGTCGCCGCCGCGGTGAGGCGCGGCCGAACCGGTCTGCAGGACCCCGCCCGACCCCTCGGCACCTTCCTCTTCCTCGGCCCCACCGGCGTCGGCAAGACCGAGCTGGCGCGCGCCCTGGCGGCCTTCCTCTTCGATGACGGGGACGCCCTGCTGCGCTTCGACATGAGCGAATACGGCGAGCGTCACTCGGTGGCGCGCCTCATCGGGGCGCCGCCCGGCTACGTCGGCTACGAGGAAGGCGGCCAGTTGACCGAGGCGGTACGCCGCCGGCCCTGGTCGGTGCTGCTCTTCGACGAAATCGAAAAGGCGCACCCGGAGGTCTTCAACATCTTCCTGCAGGTCTTCGACGACGGCCGCCTGACCGACGGCCACGGCCGCCGCGTCGACTTTCGCAACACGGTCATCATCCTGACCAGCAACATCGGCGGCCAGCTGCTGCGCGAGTTCGGCGCGGACGCGGAGGGCGGGGCGCTGGACGGGGCCCTGCAGCGCGAACTCGAAGGGCATTTCCGCCCCGAGTTCCTCAACCGCCTCGAAGAGGTCATCCGCTTCCAGCACCTAAGCCAGGCGGACCTGCTGGAGATTGTGGATATCCAGCTGGTCGGATTGCGCGCGCGTCTGGCGGCGCAGGGCCTGGCCCTGGAGCTCGACGAGGCCGCCCGCGGCCACCTCGCCGAACTGGGTTACGACCCGGTCTACGGCGCGCGGCCGCTCAAGCGCGTCATCCAGCGAAAAGTGCAGGACCCGCTGGCGCTGCTGCTGCTGGAAGGTCAGGTCCAGGAAGGCGACGTCGTCTTCGTCGACCTCGGCGACGACGGCCTCACCCTCACGCCGGAGCCCAATGCGCAACCTCTGGCGCAGAGCGCGTAGGTGAGGCGCGGCCTGGGGGACGGGAGCCCTCACCCCAAACCCTTTCCCGTTCAGTCGCGGGAGCCCTTCCCCAGGGAGGGGGCTTTTCCTGCATTGCGCACCGCTGCTGTTCCTGCGGCCTGAATTCCCTGGTAACCCCCAACAGCGTTTGCTCCCCCTCTCCCCCGGGAGAGGGGGCCGGGGGGTGAGGGCCGCCACTGGCGCCAGGTTATTCAATAGATTCTTCCCCAAACCCTTTCCCGCTCAGCCTCGGGAGCCCTCTCCCTCAGGGAGAGGGGCCTTTTCTGCATTGCGCACCGTTGCTGCTCCT
>DAOUIB010000063.1:0-6620 GCA_034428275.1 Anaerolineae bacterium | reverse complement strand
GAGGCCATCGTCGCGCCGGACTTCGACGACGACGCCCTCGGGTTGCTGGGAGCGAAACGCAAGAATTGTCGGCTGCTGCGGCTCCCGGAGGGTACAGGCGGCGAGACCTGGCAGCAACGCAGCGTTACCGGCGGTCTCTTGTTGCAAGGCGCAGACAATGGCGACCCGACCGGCACCACCTGGCGTTGCGTGACCGCGCGCGAGCCGGACGAGGTGGAAAAGCGAGCGCTGGCCTACGCCTGGCGCGCTGTGCAACACGTTCCCTCCAACGCCATTGTTATCGCGGATGCCTCCGCTGTCGTGGGGGTGGGCGGGGGCCTGCCCAGCCGTGTAGACGCCGTGGAACTGGCCGTCCGCAAGGCCGGAGAGCGGGCGCAGGGCGCGGCCCTGGCCTCGGACGCCTTCTTCCCCTTCGCCGACGGGATTGAGGCAGCGATCGCCGCCGGTATTGCAGCGGTCATTCAACCGGGCGGCTCGGTGCGCGATGCAGAAGTCATCGCTGCAGCCGACGAAGGCGACATTGCCATGGTCTTCACCGGCACGCGCCACTTCCGGCACTGACGCTTGCCCGTCCCTGCCCGCTTCGCTATACTTTTTGTGTCGCCACCCTGGCTCAATGGCAGAGCACGCGCTTCGTAAGCGTGAGGTTGAGGGTTCGAATCCCTCGGGTGGCTCAGGTGCCCACGCTGGTGGGCATTTGCCTTAAGGGGACGCAAATGGCGGGCAGAAAACCTCTGGTAATAGGCATCGCCGGCGGTACGGGGTCCGGCAAGACCACATTTGCCAACGCCGTCATCCGGCGTGTCGGTGCGGAACACGTCGTTTGGCTGGCTCACGACCTTTATTATCGGGACCTCAATCACATTCCCCTGCACGAGAGGCGCATTCGCAATTTCGACCATCCCGACTCGCTGGACACGCATTTGCTGGTGGCCAACCTCAGGGACCTGCGCGCCGGCAGGGCGACCGACATTCCCCGCTACGACTTTCGCGAGCATCGACGTTTGCCCGAAATGAAGCGAATCGATCCCCGCCCCGTCATTTTGCTGGAAGGCATCCTGATATTCGCCGGGAAGGAACTGCTGGAGTTGCTGGACCTTCGCATTTTCATCGACACGGCGTCGGACGTCCGCTTCATACGACGCCTGCGCCGCGACATCGAGGAGCGCGGCAGGACCATGGAATCTGTGATGGAACAGTATCTCAAGACGGTACGACCCATGCATTTGCGCTACGTGGAACCGAACAAGTGGCATGCGGACATAATTGTGCCGCGCGGTGGCTATAACGAAAGTGCCGTCAACATGGTGGCGGAGCACATTCGGTCATTTCTCGCAGTTGAACAGGGACGTTGACGTCAACCCTACCTGTGGCTAAAATCGGCACAACGACTTTGACCGGGAGGGTCGGTCAGGGGTTTGCGTCAGAGAAGGCGGACCACCGGCTGCGAGTCCGCCCGCAATCCTGACTGACTGTCGCCCGCGAGTCGCTTCGGCGAGCCGGAATGTTCCGCGGTAGCCGGGGCCGGTAGCGCCCGTTAACGCGAATGAAGCGCCCCGCACCGTCGGGGAAGCAAGGTGGTACCGCGGAAGGCGAACCCTTTCGTCCTTGTCAGGACGAAGGGGCTTTTGTTTAAGGAGCGCTACAACATGGCCATGCCCAAAACCTTTGAATTCGCTACTGCTGAAGAGCGACTGTACGACTGGTGGGAGCGCAACGGCTGGTTCCGCCCTGAAGTCGCGCCAGAGGACGCGGAACCTTTCGTCATCAGCATCCCGCCGCCCAACGTCACCGGCGCGCTGCACATCGGCCACGCGCTCTTCGTCAGCATTGAAGACCTGATGATTCGCCATGCGCGCATGCAGGGCAAGGCCGCGCTCTGGGTGCCCGGATCGGACCACGCGGGCATTGCGACGCAATTGCAAATTGAGCGCATGTTTGCTGATGAGGGCCGTTCAAAGGACGACGTCGGCCGGGAGGAATTTCTGGAGCGGACCTGGGCCTGGAAGGAGCGTTACGGCGGCGAGATCCTCCACCAGTTGCGGCGAATGGGCGCCAGTTGTGACTGGGAGCGCGAGCGCTTCACCCTTGATGACGGGCTATCCGCCGCGGTGCGCGACGTTTTCATCGCCCTCTACGAGCAGGGCCTGATCTACCGCGGTCCGCGCCTCGTCAACTGGAGCCCCGGCTTGCAGACGGCGGTATCCGACCTGGAAGTGGAACACGCGGAGGAAACCGGGTTGATGTACCTGTTTCGCTATCCGCTCAGGGATGGCGGCCACATACCGGTGGCGACGACCCGGCCGGAGACCATACTGGGCGACACCGCGGTCGCCGTTCATCCGGACGACGATCGCTATCGCCATCTCGTGGGTCGTACGGCCCTGGTACCGATGCTGAATCGGGAAATCCCGGTCGTCGCCGACGCTCAGGTCGAACGCGACAAGGGCAGCGGCGCCCTCAAGGTCACGCCCGGGCATGACCCCAACGACTTTGAGATTGGCGAGCGACATGGCCTGCCGGTGCTGAACGTCATGAATCGCGATGCCAGCATGAACGACAACGCCGGCCCCTACGCCGGTCTGGACCGTTTCGTATGTCGCGAAAGGATGTGGGCGGACATGGCGGCGGCCGGCCTGGCCATCGGGGTCGAGGAAATTCGACACAGCGTTCCGCGCAGTCAGCGGGGCGGCGAAATCATTGAGCCCATGGTCAGCGTGCAATGGTTCCTGAAGGTCCAGCCGCTGGCGCAGCGGGCGCTGGAGGCAGTGCAAGACGGGCGCATCCGCATCGTGCCGGAACGCTTCACCAGGGTGTATTACCACTGGCTGGAAAACATCGAGGACTGGTGCCTGAGCCGACAACTCTGGTGGGGTCATCGCATCCCCGCCTGGTACGGGCCTGACGGAGAGATTCACGTCGGTGTGGACGCGCCGACGGGCGAGGGCTGGACGGCGGAAGAGGATGTTCTCGACACCTGGTTCAGCAGCGGACTGTGGCCCTTCAGCACGCTCGGCTGGCCGCAAAAGACGGCGGACCTGCAACGCTTTTACCCCACGACCATGATGGAGACGGGCTACGACATTCTCTTCTTCTGGGTGGCGCGCATGATCATGCTGGGGCTGTGGTTCACCGACGAGGTGCCCTTCCACACCGTTTACCTGCATGGCATGGTGCGCGATGGCAAGGGCCGCAAAATCAGCAAGACACTTGACAATTCCATCGACCCCCTGGAATACATGGACCGCTTCGGCGCCGACCCCCTGCGCTTCACGCTCGTGACCAGTGGCACGCCCGGCAACGACGTCAACGTCGACGTCAAGCGCATCGAAGGCAACTGGCGCTTCGTCAACAAGCTCTGGCAGATGGGCAGTTTCGTCACTCGCAATCTCGGCGAGAGTGAGAGAGCGTGGCAACACGACGGCAGGCCACACGATCTGTACTCCCGCTGGATTCTGTCGCGTCTGGATACTTTGCTGCGCAATACCAACCGACAGTTTGACGGCTACCTTTATGGCGAAGCAGGCCGACAGATTCACGACTTTCTCTGGCATGAATTCGCCGACTGGTATATCGAAGTCAGCAAGATCGCCCTGTACGGCGACGACGAGCGGGCGCGCCGGCGGACGCTGCAGACCCTGGTCCACGTCCTCGAAACGGGACTGCGGTTGCTGCATCCCTTCATGCCCTTTGTCACCGAAGAAATCTGGCAGCAACTGCCGCACAAGGGCGACACGATCATGCTGGCGCCCTGGCCGCGGGAGGAAGCACATCAACAGGACCCGGACGCAGAAGCCATTATGGACACCCTGATCGAGCTGGTACGCGGCGTACGCAACGCCCGCTCGGAATACAATGTTCCCCACGGTCGTTCGATCACTGCCCGGCTTCGACCGGGATTTGCGGCTGGGCACGTCGACGAATTGCGCGCGATGTTCGGTCAACTTTGCCGGGTCGGGAGCCTGACCACCCTTGCCAGGGAAGACCCGGACCCGGAAGGCTGTGCCACGGTCGTGGTCAGCGACAGCGTCGTCTATCTGCCGCTGGCGGAACTGATCGACGTCGAGGCCGAACGCCTGCGCCTGGTGAAGGAACGTGACCAGCTGCAGCAACGCCTGCGGCGTTCGCAGGGCATGTTGGCCAACGAGCAGTTTGTTGCGCGCGCGCCGGAAGCCGTGGTCAGGCGCGAACGCGACAACCTGAACGAGTTGCAGGCAAGCCTGGAAATCGTGGAGTCGCGTCTGAGCAACCTGGGCAAGTGAGGTCTCATGCTATACTGGCCGCAGCAGCGGTAGTCAGAAAATCCTATGCCCATTCGGGTCCTTGAAGACGACGTCATCGCAAGAATTGCGGCCGGCGAGGTGGTGGAACGCCCCGCTTCGGTTGTCCGCGAACTGGTTGACAATGCGCTGGACGCCGGAGCCAGTCGCATCGACATTCGCGTGGAAGCCGGTGGTCAGCGCCTGATCGAGGTCGCTGACGACGGCCATGGCATAGCGGCCGCAGATCTGGAGCTTGCCTTCCAGCGCCACGCCACCAGCAAGTTGTGGTCCGTCGATGACCTCGACCGCATCCAGAGCCTGGGCTTCCGCGGCGAGGCCCTGGCGAGCATCGCCGCCGTCAGCCGATTGCGCATACGCTCCCGTTTCCGGGATGAGCGGACCGGAAACGCGCTGCTGATTGAGGATGGCGACATTGTGGAGCGGGCCAGCATCGGTTCGCCTCCCGGCACCAGCGTGACGGTTGAAAACCTGTTTCACAATCTGCCGGCCAGACAAAAGTTCCTCAGGTCGCCGCTTGCGGAGAGGCGTCAGATTACCCTGCTGGTCAGCCGCTTCGCGCTGGCGCGGCCGCAGGTGCGCTTCACGCTGACGCTGGACGATCGCGAGAGTTTTCGCAGCAGCGGCAAGGGCGTACTCGCCGACTCGCTGATTGCGGTCCTGGGAAGGGACGTTGCCCGTGACATGCTGCCGGTCGGCCCGCACTGCGGCATCGACGACGCCATAAGGGTGTGCGGCTTCGTCTCGGCGCCGACGTTGCACCGCAGCGACCGTTCCCGCATCCTGCTTTTTGTCAATGGCCGCCACGTGCAGGACGCAAGCCTCGGCTACGCCGTCATCCAGGCCTACCATACGCTCTTGATGAAGGGGCGCTTTCCGGTCGCCGTGCTGATGATCAGCCTGCCGCCGGAACAGGTCGACGTCAATGTCCATCCCGCCAAGGCCGAGCTGCGATTCCAGCGGCCGCGAGAAGTTTTCAGCGCCGTGCTGCGCGCCGTGCGCGCGACCCTGATGGAAGCCGGGGCCGGCAGGTTCGGAACTGGCAGAAGTGCCTTGCCTCCCGGAGTCCAGGACTACGATTCCTTCTCGGGCGCGTGGCAGGAGTCGCAAACGGTGGCCCGCAGGCCGCTGTTCGCCGAGGAACAGGTCAACGACAGCGTTTCCACGGGTTCCCCGGCCGCTCCGCAAAGACCGCGCTCACTTCCAATGCTGCGCGTCATCGGGCAGGTCGGCGCCAGTTTCATCGTCGCCGAAGGGCCGGCCGGCATGTATTTGATCGACCAGCACGCAGCCCACGAACGCATCCTCTATGAGGAATTCCTTGAACGGCAGGAGCGTGAGGAAAGCATGTCCCAGCTTACGCTGGCCGGCGAAACATTGGAACTTCCCGCCAGCGATGCCAGCCTGATCGTCAGCAATCAGGAACAGTTGCGCGCCATTGGTCTCGAACTGGAGCCCTTTGGCCCCAACACCTTCCTCATTCGCAGCATTCCGGCCATGCTGGCAGACCATGAGCCTCGCGAGGTTTTGCGCGGAGTTCTTGAAGAAATGGAGAGAGGCCGGAAACCGGGTGAATCCACTCTGGAACAACGCCTCATTCGGCGGGTCTGCAAGCAGGCCGCCGTTAAGGCCGGCACGGTTCTGGGCAGGGAAGAAATGCAGGGACTGGTGCGCCAACTGGAGCGCACGCAATCACCCCTCACCTGCCCCCATGGACGACCCACGTTGTTGCACATGTCCGCCGGTCAGCTGGCGCGGGAGTTTGGACGTCACTAGAGCGACGCGCATAAATCAGCGGCTGTTCCAGCGAAAGCGCTGCGGCGACGGGTAACCGCTGATGATGCCATACACGCCGTTTTCGTCCGCGCGGGCGACGCTGACCGTCCAGGTCAGATCCACGGGAGTTCCGCCGGCTGGCACCATGGACTCCGGCAGCAGGAGCGACGTATCGCGCGTCACGGCGTTGTGAACGACGCCGCCCTGGTCCGAAATTTGCACGAGATAGACATCGCCCGCCGGCAGCACCCCAACGCTAAGCCATTGCAGACGAATGGGTGCGGCAGGCAGGACGCTGTCCTGCGCGGGCGACACGATGCGGGGGGCCATCCAGGTCGGTGTGGGCGTCGCCGTTTCCCTGCCCGAAAAAGTGGGAGACAGGGTTGGCGTCAGCGTCGGTGCCGGCACGCGGACGGTCTGTCCGACGTTCAAAAGGGGATTGCACTCCGGACCTCCGCTGCGAAGGCCGAAATCGCAGCGCGAAAAGGAAATGTCCGGGTTAAGTATGGACACGATTTCAAGAGTCGTATCGTGCTGAATGACGATGTCGATCACGGTCTGGCC
>DAOUIB010000062.1:0-4484 GCA_034428275.1 Anaerolineae bacterium | reverse complement strand
GGCGGCGGCATCTCCGCGGGGTCGTGGAGGCTGGCCCAGGGTTCCGGCGCCATGAAGGGATAATGCGGGTCCGGGAAGGAGACCTGCAAAAAGAAGGGCCCTTCATCCTGACGGGCGCCGGCGAGAAAGGAAGCGGCGCGCATCCCCAGGTAGTGGCTGGAATGGACCTGCTCCGGCAGTTCCCAGCTCCAGCAATCGATGCCCGGCGTCAGACGGCGCCGCCCCTGCAGTCGCTCGCGCCAGTCCGGGCATTGTCCGTCCAGCCAGGGGGTGTAGCGCGGGCCGAAACAGCGATCGCCGTGGCCGTTGACCAGATCGACCTCGCGGAAGCCGTAATAGTGACCGTGTTGCTCCATTGCGGCGTCGAGGGCCTGCGGCTCCGCCCCCTGGGGCACGAAATGCATTTTGCCCAGAGAGGCCGTGCGCCAGCCGGCGGCATGCAAGACATGCGGCAGAAAGCGAGGATCGTCGGGCGTGTGGCAACCCACCATACGCGTCCCGAGGGTGGAAGGCCAGCAGCCGCTCAGAATGGATGCGCGACTGGGCGTGCAGGATGGCTGCGTGACCATACACTGGCTGAAACGCGTACCTTGCGCCGCCAGGCGATCGATGTTGGGTGTGCGAACAGTCTCGTTGTCGGCGCAGGAGAGCGCGTCGGCGCGCAATTCGTCGCAGAGGATCAGCAGGATGTTGGGCGGCGGCATCAGCCGCAATCCCGTCCGTCCGTCAACCAGGCGAGATTGAAGCGCGCCAGGGCGAGGTAATCGTCGGTGCTGTCACCGCCGCTGCGCCCGCGTTCAAAGGCGCAGAGGATGCTGCCGTCCGGGGCCACCGCCAGCGCGCTGTAACCGGAGTTGCCGGACTCGATGACGCGGTCCACCGGCCAGGTGCGGCAGTCGTCGTAGCTGAGTTTGACGCTCAGGTTGCGGCGTCGGCGCAGGTTGCCGGAGCCCTTGCTGTCGACGCCCTCCACGTTGTGCGGGTTGCTGAACAGGACGCGGTTGCGCCCCTGGGCGGCGCTGCTGAAGCGGAACAGCGTGCCCTGACAGGTCGGCTCGAGCAGGGCCGGGTCGAGCCAGGGCGTGGCCCACTCGCCGCCGCCGTCCGCGGAAACGCTGATGACGCGGCGCTTCACGCCCGCGCCATTGCGCATGTTGAGCAGGACGCGTCCGTCCTCCAGTTCAATCGCGCAGCACTCGTTCAGGCTGGGCACCACGTCCGGCACCAGTTGACCGCGCTGCCAGGTCCGACCCTCGTCGTCGCTGAAAATGCTGCCGCAACGGTTGGGGCGGTGGGCATTCGTCTTTGAGATGGATAGCCAGACCGGAAAAAGCAGTCGCCCGCTGCGCAGACGGATGCCGTTGGGCAGGCCGATGGCCAGCACGCCCCAGTCGTATTCCGGCCGGAACTGCTCGAAGGTCGAGGTGATTTCCACCGGCTCACTGAAACTGGCGCCATCGTCACTGGAGACCATGGTGAAGGCGCGGGCGTAGCCGCTGCAAAAGCCGACGTGAATTAGACCCTTTTCCCTGTCCACCAGGGTATTGCAGTTGTGCACCGGCCCTGACCCGTAGTCCGCGCCGCGCACCAGCAATGACGGCGGCTCCCAGCTCTGTCCGCCATCCAGGCTGCGACGCAACAACAGGTCGCTGTCGTCCCAGTCACCGCCACGACCGCGGCGCGCTTCCGTATGCGCCAGGGCGACCCCGCCGGGCGTGACGCAGACGCCCGGTATGCGGAAGTTGGCGTAGCCGTCGTCGCCGGCCGTGAAGAGATTCTGGACGGAGAATTGGGGCTCGCTGGTCATGATTTGGCTCCGGTGGCGTCAGTAGCGGCTAACCTGGGGCGGGCCGACGTCGACGGCCAGCGCCAGGGCGTCGAAGCTGCGCTTCATCAACTCGTGACGAAGGTCGCGATAGTCGACGTCATCCCAGAGGTTGTTAAATTCGCCCGGGTCCTCTTCCAGGTCAAAGAGTTCGCCCGGTTCGTAGCCGTGGTAGACGACGAGTTTGTAGCGGCGGTCGCGCAGCATGGTGGCGTATGAGCAGGAAAACCGGTCGCGCTCGATGGAGTTGAGCGCGCTGTAAAACTCGCAGCGCACGAAGTCGCGATGCTGCGCCGGGTCCGCCTCGCCGCGCAGGATGGGCAGGAGGGAACGGCCCTGCATGCGCGCCGGCGCGGGCAGGTCATGGACGTCGAGTAGAGTGGGGGCGATGTCCAGCAGCTCGACGAGCGCGTCACTGACCAGGCCCGACTCAATGTGGCCGGGCCAGGAGAAGATCAGGGGTACGCGCACCAGGCCCTCATAAAAGCGACAGCCCTTGGCCACCAGACCGTGGTCCCCCAGCATTTCGCCATGGTCGCTGGTGAATATGATGAGCGTGTTCTCGCGCTGGCCGGTCCCTTCGAGCGCGTCCAGCATGCGGCCCAGGTTGTCGTCGATGAGCTCGATCATGGCGTAATAGGCGGCCTGGATGTGCCGCGCGTTGAATTCCTCCGGGCGCCGCACGGGAGTCTGGAAGTCGATGCCGGCGAGGGCCGTTTGGGCCTGCAAATCGCTGTCGCGGAAGAGGGGGCCGGGCAGGGCAGCCGGGTCATAGCGCTGCATGTAGGAGGACGGCGGGTCGAAGGGCACGTGCGGATCAAAGATGTTGACGCTCATCAGCCAGGGTTTGTCGGCCGATTCGATGTGTTCGATGGCGCGGTCCGTGCACCAGGTGGTCTGATGTAACTCAGGGGGGAAGTTGTCCGGGTCTTCCAGGAATTCGCGCTGCTCGTGCCCCTGGCTGCGCAACCAGTCGGCCCAGTCGTGCTGACCCGGCTCCCATTCCGTGCTGGAGCCGTGGCTCCAGTGAAAGACGCGATAGCCGTCTTCCTGCGGACGCGGCTCCACGCGGTCCTGGGCGCCGGCCAGATGCAGCTTTCCGCTCAGGCCACAATCGACGCCGGCGTCAGCCAGCAGTTTGGTCACCAGCGGAGCGGCCTCCGCCCAGCGGTCGTTGCCGTTCATGCAGCCGTGCACGCTGCCGGGATACATGCCCGTGAGGAAGCTGGCGCGGCTGGGCGTGCAAACCGGGCTCTGGCAGAAGGCATGGGTGAAGGCCACGCCCTCCTGCACCAGGCGATCGATGTTGGGCGTGTGGATGTGCTCGTTGCCGAGGGCATGGATGGTGTCGTAGCGCTGCTGGTCGGTACAGATCCAGAGAATGTTGGGCTTCATCAGGCGAGGTCCTCCGCATCCAGGTAAACGCCAACGAGGTGGCTGGTATTGGGCACGTCGCCGCAGTTCGTGTAGTCCACCAGAAAGATTCGTCCGTCTTCGCGCTGCTGCCAGGAAGAATAGCCGTGATCGGGCATGGGACGTTGCGCGGGGTGGTTGGCGTGAATCTGAATGAGATGATCGCGCTGGTCCTGGTCCGGCAACCGGCCATCCGCCGCGATCCAATGCCACTCGTGGTCTTCCAGCGTGGGGTTGCCCAGACGATAGTGGACGCTGCGCCAGAAACTGCGGCCGCTGTCGCCGTACTGGCCGAACTGGGTGCGGGTCAACGGGTTGCCGCCGTGAAAGTCACTGGCGGGCCATTCCTCGCGATAGATGCTGCGGTGAAAGACGGTCTCGCCATCCAGTATGACGCGCAGCCAGCCGCGCCGGTGATGCAGGCGCAGGCGCCGCCACTGGCTCATGTCCGCCGGGTGCCGCAGGTGATGGCGCCCGCGTTGCATGCGCACGCTGTCCGGTGTGACGGTGACGAGGACGCCCAGCCTTGATATGGAAAGAAAGGCGACGTCGGCGTCGCCGGAGGCCTCGACGCGCAGTTCGGCCTCGAAATCCACCTCGCTGAAACTCGATTGCGGCGGCAGCAAGGTGTAGCGGCACTCCTGTTCGGGTCTGTTTTCAATGACCAGCGCCTCGTCTTCCATGCGCGCGCTGTATTTGCGGCGTGGCCCACCAATGAGGTGTTGCCCGGCGGCGGCCTCAAGGTCACCGACCCAGGCGTAGGTGCCGAGGCCGCCGTTGACGTTGCGACCGCTGACCAGCACGCGTCCGTCCGCCAGTTGTTTGGCGTAGGGACGGTGAAGGGCGAAGGGCAGTTTCTGCGGCGGGGACCAGTTGTGGCCGTCATCGTCGGAAAAGGTGACGAAGGAGGGGATGCCGCCGGAATGGTTTTCGCGCAGCACGCAGGCCAGTCGCCGGCCGCCGTGCAAGAGGACGATTGCACCCTCGCAAAAGCGATGGTAGCCGTCGCAGGCAACTGTGGCGCGCTCCTTCCAGGTGGCGCCGCCGTCAGTGGAGACCCACAGCAGCTCGGCGAATTCCTGCACTTCGCCGCGCATCAGGTGCGAGACCACGCCCAGGCTGCCGTCCGGCAAATCGAGGATGCGGTCCGGCTCGAAGCCACCGATGCCGTTGTCACGCTGCGCGCGCCAGGTGTCGCCCTGGTCCTCGCTCCAGTAGAGCCAGTTGCCGGGTGGCTGCTCCTCAT
>DAOUIB010000061.1:0-13471 GCA_034428275.1 Anaerolineae bacterium | reverse complement strand
GAATCAGTCCGGATTCCAGGGTGACTCGACCGGTCGTGATTGAGGGTCTCGTCCTGGACTCTTTGGGGGGGGCGATGGGGGAGCACTTGCCGGAGGCCGACCTGGGCCTGAAACGAATCTGCGCCTCATCATGAAGGGCGGCGTGATTTACATAAGCAGCCAGGGCTGGGCATTGATCTTGCTCTTGTCACGCCAGGCCCGGACTGTCGCTGGAAGGTGGCCTGCAATACCTCATTCAAGGCTTTCTGTCCTGCGCCCCGCGCCATGGTGGTGGCGCAGGATGTGGTCGGTCGAAGCGCGTGAGGCATGAGAGCAAAATAGTGGATTGACAAGCAGGATATTCGTCTCTTTATGCAAACTTGTCTTGTATGGATATCAGGAGAATGTCATGAGGGACAAACTGGTGCGCCCGCGCAGGGAACGCCAGAACCTGGAAATGCGCAAGATCTTCGGGGCCATGAAAGCGAAAGTCCGACGCAGAAGTTGACTCTTCTCCTGCGCGATCTGGATCAGGTTGCCGCAGGTATCGTCGAAGACGGCGGTAACAACAATCCCGAGGTCCGTTGGCGGCTGCACGAAGCGCACGCCTTTTGCCACGAGACGCTCGTGCTCGGCTTTCACGTCGTCGACGGCGAAGGAGGTGGCGGGGATGCCGTCCTCTACCAACGCCTTCATGTAGGGAGGCACTGCGGGGTGGGCATCGGGCTCCAGCAGCAACTCGGTCCCCTCCGGAGCTTCTTCGGAAACGACGGTGATCCAGGCGTGTTCTCCCAGCGGGATGTTGTGCTTGACGCGGAAACCAAGGGTCTCTGTGTAGAAGCGAAGCGCCTTCTGCTGGTCGTCCACGAAGACGCTGGCCAGGTTGATTCTCATTTCTGGCTGTCCTCCTCCGTGCGGTCGACAATGCTGTTATCTGGCGAGATCGGCCACCGCTCCCCAATGGCCTTCAGCGGAGCGTCATCGAAGCAGTGGAGCCTTGACCTTCCCTCGCGCCTCGTGCGTACCAGCCCGGCGGCTTCCAGCACGTCCAGGTGTTGCGAGATCGCCTGGCGCGAGGAGTTGATGCCATGCTTCATCGTCAGACGTGAGCTGAGTTCGAAAAGCGATTGACCTGGGCGATCGACGAGCTCATCCAGGATGGCTCGCCTGGTCGGGTCAGCGATCGCGCGGTAAATGTCCACAAAATTGATCCAGGGCAAGGGTTCGTCTGCATGACGATGCTTCATTATAGGCAAGTGTGGGCTTGCATGCCAACCCTGATCGTCGCACAACGCCCGACGGTGGCCCCCGCCTGACGGGCGGCACTTCCCGTCGCCCCTCCCTCCGCCTATGATGGAAGCACAACAGGACAGCATACGGAGCGCGCAAATGAGCGAAGCGACCTCGCAGCCGACCACCGGCGCCGAAAACATCGTCTGGGACCTTTCGATCTTCTACAGCGGGCCGGAGGACCCGGCCATCGAGGCCGACATGGCGGCCATTGACGCCGACATCGCCGCCTTCGCCGGGGACTATCGCGGCCAGGTCGCCGGGCTGGACGCCGCCGGCCTGCTGGCCGCCATGGAGCGCATCGAGGCGCTGCTGGACCGCGTCTACCGCCTCGAGATGTTCGCCCAGATGCTCTACGTCACCGACACCAACAACCCGACCTTCGGCGCGCTGATGCAAAAGTTGACCGAATACGCCGCGCGCGTGCAGCAGGGCCTGCTCTTCTTCGAACTGGAATGGACGGCGCTGGATGACGAGGCCGCCGCCGCGTTGCTGGCGCAGCCGGAACTGGCGCATTTCCGTCATTACCTGGAGGCCGAACGGCGCTACAAGCCGCATTTGCTCAGCGAGCCGGAGGAGAAGTTGCTGGTCGAGAAGGCGGTGACCGGGC
Organism: Anaerolineae bacterium; assembly: GCA_034428275.1. GTDB lineage: Bacteria > Chloroflexota > Anaerolineae > Aggregatilineales > Phototrophicaceae > JAGWBD01. The sequence goes on along the minus strand of DAOUIB010000061.1, from coordinate 11,592 downwards.
GCGAGGCCTGGAACCGTTTCTTCAACCAGTTGATGGGCGCCGCCCGTTACGAGTTGCGCGGCGAGGAGCTGACGCAGTCGGAAGTGCTGAGCAAGCTTTTCGATACCGACCGCGAACTGCGCCGCGAGGCGGCCGCGGCCGTCACCGCCGGCCTGCAGGACCAGGCCATGCAACTGACCTATGTCTTCAACGTGCTGGCGGCGGACAAGGCCTCCGAGGACCGGCAGCGCGCCTACGACACCTGGGTCTCCTCGCGCAACCTCTCCAACAAGGTGGCCGACGACGTGGTCGAGGCGCTGGTGCAGGCCGTCACCGCCAACTACGATATCGTGGCCGAACATTACGAACTCAAGCGCAAACTGCTGGGTTACGACGAGCTCCTGCACTACGATCGCAACTCGCCCCTGCCGGTGCCGGACAGCGACCGGCTTTACCCCTGGGAGGAGGCGCGCGACATCGTGCAGCAGGCCTACCAGGCCTTCAGCCCGCGCATGGCGGAAATCTCGCAGCGTTTCTTCGACGAGGGCTGGATCCACGCCGCCCTCGCGCCGGGCAAGATGGGCGGGGCCTTCTCGGCCTCCGGTCCGGTCTCGGCGCACCCCTTCATCATGATGAACTACACCGGGCGCGAGCGCGACGTCTCGACCCTGGCGCACGAACTGGGCCACGGCGTGCACCAGGTGCTGGCGACGGAGACCCAGGGCCTGCTCAACGCGCAGACCCCGCTGACCACCGCCGAGATGGCCTCGACCTTCGGCGAGATGCTGGTCTTCAACGACCTGATGGAGCGCGAGCCGGAGGCCGAGGCGCGCCTGGCCATGCTGGCGGCGAAGATTGAGGACAGCTTCGGCACCATCTTCCGCCAGGTCGCCATGAACCGCTTCGAGCACGGTTACCACAACGCGCGGCGCCAGTCGGGCGAACTGAGCGCCGAACAGCTCGGCGACATCTGGCTGGAGACGCAGCGCGACATGTTCCAGGGCAGCGTCAACATCGGCGAGGACTACGGTCACTGGTGGAGTTACGTGCCGCACTTCCTGAACGTGCCGGGCTATGTCTACGCCTACGCCTTCGGCGAACTGCTGGTGCTGGCGCTCTTCCGCCTCTACCAGCAGCGCGGCGCGGACTTCGTGCCCGATTACCTGGACGTGCTGGCGGCCGGCGGCTCGGACTGGCCGCACAACATTCTGGCGCGCCTGGGCGTGGACCTGACCGACCCGGAGTTCTGGAACGAGGGTCTGGCCATCCTGCGCGACATGGTGCGCCTCGAGGAGAAGCTGGCGCGCGAGGTCTACCCGGAGAAGTTCAGCGCCTGAAGGTCGCTGGCGGAGGGCCCTTGATCAGCAGACTGGAACTCAGCGCGGCCATCATCTGCATCACCATTTCGGGCTGGGTGCTGCTGGAGCGCGTCGTGCCGCTGCCGATCATGCTCTTCTTCTGCATCGGGATGTTGCTGCTGCCCCATCTGATGAGCGAGGATTCGCAGGGCAGTTCCTCGCTGTGAAGGCAGCCCCTCAGGCCATCGCCCGCCGCGGCGGGTTGAAGGCGATGCTGAAGACCAGCGCCGCGAAGACGCCGCAGGCGCCCCAGAAGAGAAAGGGCAGGCCGGCGCCGTAGATCGCCAGGCTGTTGCCCAGGGGCGGCGCGAAGGCGATGCCGAGGTTGCGAATCGTCGTGAACATGCCCAGCGCGCTGCCGCTGAGCGAGTTGTCCATGCCGTCCAGCTCCATCACGCTGACCTGTTGCATGGCCATCACGGAATCGAAGCTGGAACCCGTGACCACCGCGACCAGCAGCACCAGCGCGCCGGCGACGACGCCCAGCAGGCCGACCCCGATGCCCAGCAGCAGGGCGAGGGCGACCAGAAAGCCGCGGCGGATGCCAAGACGGTCCGACAAGGTTGAGATCGGCACCACGCAGAGCAGGCTGGCGAGGAAGAAGAGCGAGAGGGCGCGGTCGGCGTCCAGCGGCGCCCAGCCGACGTTCTTGAGGTAGGTGGGCAGGTAACCGCTGAAACCGCTGAAGCAGGCGCCGATGCCGATGCCGCCCAGCCCCATCAGCCACAGGTTGCGCAGGCGCACCACGCGGCGCAGACCGGCGATCACGTCCGGCCGGCCGTCGTCGTCGCCGACGGCGTGTTTGCCGGCCGGATGCAGCAGCAGCCACAGCAGGCTGATCACGATAGCCAGCAGGCCGTAAAGGACGAGCACCTGACGCCAGCCGCCCAGGGCCGGCAGGATGACGCTGGTGCTGAGCAGCGGGCCGAGCATCAGGCCGCTGGCGAAACCCGCCGAGACGACGCCGCTGGCCATGCCCAGATTCTCGCGCGGGAACCACTGGCGGATCGCCTTGAAGATGATGACCGGGACGGACCCCTGGGCGCAGCCGTAGAGCAGGGAGATGAGCAGCAGGCTGCCGAAGTCCGTGGCGACGGCGCGCAGCATGCCGAAGAGGCCGCTGAGCAGACAGATGAGAAAGAGCATGTTGCGCGAGCCGAGGCGATCGCCGATGCTGCCGCCGATGATGGCGAAGAAGACGCCGCTGAAGCCCACCATGCCCCAGATGCCGCCGACCTCCACCAGGGAGAGGCCCAGTTCCTCGCTGATGATGGAGAACATGGGTGGCAGCGACAGGTTGGGCATGGTCACGATGCCGAAGGGCGTCAGCACGCAGAGCGCGAGGATCACGTAACGCCAGCTGCTGCTGCTGTCCGGCGCGGAAACGCGGCTTAACACGACGAGCTCACCCTGGCCTCCCTGATCGCTGATGACCGTACCAGCCTGGCCCGGCCGGGCACAAGAGCCAGCCGACCGCATATGGCGCCGCCGCGCTCTGCTATACTGGCGCGCGCCTCGCTGAAGGAGCTCCCATGAGCACGCCCCAGGACGATACGCAGCCGCTGGCGCCGCTGCCGACAGAAGAAAAGCCGCCGCCGCGCGCCACGCAGGGACGCGGGCGCCCGCCGGCCCGGCGCGACAACCGGAACTGTCTTTACCAGGCCCTGGCGGGGCTGGCGCTGCTCTTGCTGGCGCTGCTCATCGTGGTGCTGGCCGGCCTGGCGGGCTGGACGGCCGGGCAGCAGGAGGCGCAGGACGTCATCGCCGTCACCCAGGCGGCGCGCCTGCGCGACCAGCTGAACCGCATCCCCGGCGATGTGGCCGCGGGCAACACACAGCTGCTGCAGGCGCGGCTGGACTTCTTCGCCGACATGACCCCCGGCGTGCCGCAGTTGCCGCAACTGCGACAGACGGCGACCGCGCTGGCGCGGCCGACCCTCACGTCCACGCCCGGCCCCACCTTCACGCCCACCATCACCGCCACCGTCGTCGCGCCGCAGACCGTCGCCTGGGACCCGGAGGAGTTGCTGCGCCAGGGGCGCGAGGCCATCGGGACGGGTGAATATGAAGAGGGCGTGGACCTCTTGCAGGCGCTGGAGGCCCTGGCGCCGGACTACGCCAGCGTGACCGTGCGCGAACTCATTCTCAACGGCCTGACGCGCCAGGCGCAGCGCCTGTTTCGCAGTGAAGACGGCCTCGCCGAGGCCATCCTGGTGACGGACGAGGCGATCCGTTACGGGCTGTCGGCGGACAGCGGCCTGCGCTACGAGCGCTACGTGGCGGCCCTGTACCTCGACGCCCGCAGCCAGATCAGCCGCGGGCCGGCGGCGGCCATCCCGGCCCTGCGCGAACTCCATGACGTGGCCCCCGGCTATCGCGGCGGCGAGTTGCCCGGGTTGATTGCCGGGCAGCACGCGGCCTGGGCGGAGCAGTTGCTGACCCAGGGCGACCCCTGCGCGGCCCATGAGCAACTGCAGCAGGCGCTCGTCCTGCGCGCCGACGCCGCCCTGGCGCAGCGCCGCGACGAGGCCAACCTGCTCTGCCAGCAGGGAGCCGCTCTGCCGGGTCAGCAGCCGCCGGCCGGCGCCACGCTGGAGACCGGCGCCTACATCGGCCCCCCGGTCGGCGGCGGCTGACGCAACTCTCACCGGCTGCTCATGGTCGGCTCACTGGAGTCTTACGCGCCGCCCCCATCCTTGGCGACAAGACGAACCTGACCACTGTGCAATACAGGAATTCTCCTTCCTCCATACGTGGCAAGTCTGGCAGGTCGGGTTCGCAGGCGAGCGGGCAACCGCAGCCGGAAGCAAAACAGATCGTGCGCCGGTGTGTCCCCCCGCACAACGCGCGGTCTGTTTTTGTGTGGCGACGGCTTGCTATACTCCCCCAGGGGCGGGGAGGAGCGCCCGGGCATGCGCTATTACGAAGACCTGCAACCCGGCCAGCGCATCCGCCATCGCCTGGCCCGCACCCTCACGGAAACCGACAACCTGCTCTTCAGCAGCCTGACGCACAACCCGCAGCCGCTGCACCTCGACGAGAACTTCGCGCGCGAAACGGTCTTTGGCCGGCGCATCATGAACGGCCTCTTCACCCTCGGCCTGGTGGTCGGCATCAGCGTGCCGGAGCTCACCCAGGGCACGATCGTCGCCAACCTCGGCTACGAGCAGGTACGGCATCCGCACCCGCTCTACCCAGGGGACACGCTGTCGGTGGAGAGCGAGGTGCTCGCCAAACGCGAGAGTCGTTCGCGCCCGGGTGAAGGCCTCGTCACGCTGCGGCATTACGGTCGCAACCAGGACGGCGTGCTCTGTGTGGAGGTGACGCGCACGGCCCTCTTCCGCATGCGGCCGGGCTGAACGTGCGCCTCGCGGCCCTGCGCTACCGCGACTATCGTCTGCTCTGGAGCGCCGAGCTGCTCTCGACCACCGGCTCACAGATGCAGACCTTCGCCATCAACTGGCACGTCTTCCAGTTGCTCAACGACCGGACGCTGACGCTGCAACTCTTCGGGCAGGAACTGTCGCTGGGGGTCGAGGCCCTCGGCCTGGGCGGCCTGGGCCTGATTCGCATGTTGCCCATCATCCTCTGCTCGCTGCTGGGCGGCATGGCGGCCGACGCCTGGGAGCGACGCCGCCTGATGGTCGTGACGCGCGCCCTGGCCGCGCTGCTCTCGCTGGGGCTGGCGCTGCTGACCCTCGGCGGCGGCGCGACGCTGGCGCCGGTCTATCTGGCGGGGGCGCTGGCGGCCGGCCTGATGGCCTTCGACCTGCCCGCGCGCCAGTCACTGGTGCCGCATCTGGTGCGCCGCGAGCATCTGAGCAACGCCATCAGCCTCGAGATGCTGGTCTGGCAACTGGCCAACATCTTCGGGCCGGCCCTGGCCGGAGCGCTCATCGGCGCCGCGCAGCGCCAGGGCGCGCACTTCAGCGGGCCGGTCGGAATGGTCTACGCGCTGACGGCGTTCGCCCTCTTGCTGGCGGCCCTCGCCGTGGCCCTGTTGCGGCATCGCGGCGCGGCGCCGGGCCGCCGCCAGCTCAACCCGGGCGCTTTCATGGACGGGCTGCGCTTCACCTTTCGCACGCGCATCATCCGCGGCACCATGCTGCTCGACTTCCTGGCGGTGTTCTTCGCCTCGGCGCGCAGCATGCTGCCCATCATCGCGGTGGACGTGCTGGGCGTGGGCGCGCAGGGCTACGGTCTGCTGGCGGCCGCCCAGCCGACCGGCGCGGTGCTGGCCGGCAGCCTGCTGGCGCTGGGCCGCGAGATCCGGCGCCAGGGGCTGGTATTGCTGGCCAGCGTGGCGCTCTACGCGCTGGCGACTGCGCTCTTCGGCCTCTCCACCAGCCTGGCGCTCTCCTGGCTGCTATTTGCCCTGACGGGCGCGGGCGACACCGTCTCCTCGGTCATCCGCAACACGATTCGCCAGGTGAACACGCCCGACGCCTTGCGCGGACGCATGACCGGGGTGAACATGGTCTTCGCCATGGGCGGCCCGCAGCTGGGCGAGATCGAGGCCGGCCTGGTGGCGGCGCTTTTCGGCGCGCCCTTCGCCATCGTTACCGGCGGCCTGGCCGCGCTGCTGCTGACCGGCGTGATCGCGCTGCGCTACCCGGGTCTGCGGCGCTACACGAGCCCCGTCGCCTGAGCGCCCTGCGACTGGCATCGCGCCAGCGGCGGCAGTATCATGGCAGCCGGACAGCCGCGTCGCCCGGCGCAGAATCCCCGGGCGCCCGGCAGGGGAAATCCATGGCCGCCGGCAGCATCCGCCCGGTCCGTCGGGGCGCCTGTGCCGGATGCGCGCAAATTTGCGACGGCGCGGCCTGGCGCATAGAATCAGGGAGACAAACGTACTGAAAGGGGAGTCTCAACATGAAGCTGCAAATACGCATTCTTACCCTTGTTCTGCTCATCTTTCTGCTCAGCCTCGGCTTCGCCGGGCAGGCGCAAGACAGCACGATTTCTTTCCTGGCGCCGCCCTGGGGCGTACCGCCCAACGAAGAGTCGCTAAACGCTTTCATGGAAGAGAGCGGCATCACCGTTGAGATTCAGTCGGTACAAATGGCCGATCTCTACAGCCGGGTGCAAGTTTCCGCCGCCGCTGGCGAGGCGCCCGCCGATGTAATCTTCATTACTGAAGAAGGGCCCTCCAACGTAGTTGCCACCGGCAATATGCTGCCGCTCAACGACCTTCTGGACATGGGCGACCTCGACACGGACGACTTCGAGAAGCTCGACTTCTGGACGCTCGACGGCGATGTCATGGCGATCCCGACTTACTTGCAGCTGGTGATGATGGATTACAACGCCGCCACCCTGGCCGGGGCCGGCTTCGATGCCGCGCCAACCACCTGGGCCGAGCTGGACGCGCAGGCGCGCGCCGTTCGCGATGCCGGCCTGGATGACAACCCCATCGCCATGGGCGCCATCAACTGGTCCTGGTGGCTGATTGCCCTGAGCATGGGCGACCCCATGTTCGACGACGATCTCAATCCCGTCTTCGCAGATGAAGGCAGCAAGGCCCGCGAAGCCATGGCCCTGCTCAAGACCTGGTTTGATGACGAGCTGATCAGCCCCGAGATCCTGGCCGGCAGCATCAACCAGCACGCGCTCTTCTGGAGCGGCGTCGGCGTCTTCCACCAGGGCTGGCAAGGCTCGGTCGTGCGCGGCAACGCCGAATCCTCCTTGCAGGCGCCCAATGTCGAATACATGGTCCTGCCGGAAGTCGGCAATACCTGGAGCTTCCCCGCCGGTATCGGTATCTCGGTCGACAGCGAGAATGTGGAAGCGGCCTGGGAATTTGTCAAGTGGTATGTCGGCGACCAGAACATGACTGACATCTGGAATGCCTTCGGCCTCTATCCCTCGCGGATTTCCATCAGCAGCGCGCTGAACGAAGCCGGCGAGATCCAGGGCTATGACGCCATCGTCGCGCAGAGCATGCACACCAACGAGCTGCCGCGTTTCACGTTGTGGTGGGGTCCCTGGGCGGCCGCGGTCAGCGAGGGCATCAAGGAAGGCATGTCCACGGAGATGTCGGCTGACGAGATCATCGATGGCCTGGCTGAGGAGTGGAACGAGCTCAAGGCGGAATACGAGTAGGGGCGACTCTGTGAGTTGCCCATGAATCGCCACGACTCGAATGCCGCAGGGGCGAGCCAGGGCTCGCCCCTGCGGCAACCTGGGCGAAAAGGGCAAGGTATTCCGAAAGGATGAATAGCAGAAAACCAGGTCATGAAGACTGCCAACCGCTTCCTTTCATCCGACTCCCGCTATGTCATCGTTGTCCTGACGCCGATCATCCTGCTCATCGCGCTTTTCATCTACTACCCGGCGGTCGAAACCTTCAATACCAGCCTGACCAACCGCAACTTGCGCATCCGCCGTCCGCCCAAAGCCATCGGCCTGGACAACTATGTCAAGCTGGTCAATGACGATGAATTCCGGGAAGTCACTGGCCGCAGCTTTAAAGTGGTGCTCATCACCCTTCCGCTGGAGATGGCGGTGGCCTTCGGCGTCGCCATGCTGCTCAACCAGCGTTTCCCCGGCCGCGGCGCGGTCCGCACTCTCGCCATCTTGCCCTGGATGCTGCCCGGCGTTGTTAACGGCTTTTTGTGGGGCTGGCTGCTCAACGGCGAATATGGCGCGCTCAATGGCTTTTTGTACCAGTTCGGGCTGATCAGCGAGTATCAGTATTGGCTGCGCGAGCCCGATCATCAGTTGTTGTGGGTCTGCGTCGTGCAGACCTGGACGCGTTATGCTTTCCCGACGATCATCTTGCTGGCTGGCTTGCAGAGCATCCCGGATGACCTCTTCGACGCCGGCAAAGTCGATGGCGCCAACGCCTGGCATCGCGTACGCTATATCACGTTTCCGCTGCTGCTGCCGTCGTTCGGCATCGCCCTGGTGGTCGAGTTCATCGCCGCATTCCAGATCTTCGATGTCGTCTGGACGCTGACCGCGGGCGGCTCCGCCGGCGGCGCCATGAACCCCTTCACCAAGACCCTGATGCTCTACAATTACGAGCTGGTTTTCCGCGATCTGCGCATCGGCCTGGGCGCGGCGCTGTCCTATATCATCCTGGCCATGTCGCTGGCCGTCGGCGTCATTTTCGTCATGCGCGTCTACAACCAGGGAGTGCAGGAACAATGAGCCCGGGTATCTCTGTTTCCCGCAATGGGCGCGTACGGGCGAGCCGGCGGCTCGTACCTGCAACCACCCGTTTCGAGAACCGGGGATTGGCGGCGTGAAACTATCCCTCCGCGCCCAAGAACGCCTGCGGCTCAGCTTCATCTACGTCCTTTGCGCCATCGTGCTGATCTGGGCGCTGGCGCCGATCTACTGGGTCGCGGTCAGCAGCATCTCGACCCGGCGCGAACTCTACGCCCAGCCCTACAAGATCTGGTTCCCCGGCGAGCCGACCTTCGAGTCATACCGCACCATCTTCACGCAGGGCGCCAAATTCCGCGACGGCAGCTTCTCGCCAACCGCCCACCTGATGAGCGCCGGCTTGCGCAACAGCCTCATCATCAGCGTCGCTTCGGCCGCGGTCGTCACGCTGCTGGCCACCGGCGCCGGCTATGCCTTCGCGCGCATGGAATTCCGCGGCAAGAACGCCATCTTTCTACTCATCATGGTGATGCTGCCGCTGCCAATCTGGGTCTCGCTGATCGCGTTGTTTTTCATCATGTCGCGGCTGGAGCTGGTGGATTCGCTGCTGGGCCTGGTGTTAATCTTTGTGACGCTGCTGCTGCCGCTGGCGGTCTGGATGATGACGACTTTTGTGCGGGATATCCCGGCGGAGATCCAGGACGCGGCCCGCGTTGACGGCGCTGACCGCTGGCGGCTCGTTTATAGCATCGTGCTGCCCCTGGCGCGTCCGGGCATGGTCGCCGTCTTCCTGGTCGCCATGCTCACCACCTGGAACAACTTCCTGATTCCACTGATCTTCACGCGCACCGACGATTCGCAGCCGCTTACTATCGTGCTTACGCTCTTCATCGGCCAGTACGAGGTCGCCTGGGAAGACATGTCAGCCGCGGCCGTGGTGACGATGCTGCCGCCCTTCCTGATGGCGCTCTTCTTCCAGCGCTACCTCGTGCGCGGCTTGACCATGGGCGCGGTGAAATAGGGACGACCCATTGGGTCGCCCGTGTTTTATCCCTGTGCGGGCGGCGTGATATGCCGCCCCTGCAGACCTTGCCTCTGTGCTCTCTGTGCTCTCTGTGATTAACTATCCCCGACCACATCACGTTCCGGGGAACAGGCCATGAACATCCAATCCACCATCGCCAGCATGACGACCGAAGAAAAGGTCGGCCAGATGTTCATGCTGGCCTTCGCTGGCGACCAGCTCGACGAAGCGCGCATCCTCATGGTCGAGCATCTTGTGGGCGGCGCTTACATCAGCGATGAGAACGTCCCGACCGCCGTCGCCGCGTTGGCGCTCTGCAATTCGCTGCAAGCCTTCGCTGCGGGCACGCGCCTGGGCATCCCGCTGCTGCTCGGCGCCGACCAGGAGGGGGCCTGGTCCGTCATGACCGCCGGGAGCGCCATGGGGCCGGGCAATATGGCCCTGGGCGCCAGCGGCGACCCCGACTGCGCCTACCGGATGTACAGCCTCATCGCCCGCGAAACGGGGGCCGTCGGCTTGAATGTCGTGTTGGGCCCGGCCGCCGACTGCAACTCCAACCCGCACAACTCCATCATCGAAATGCGTTCCTTCGGCGAAAGGCCCGAGCTGGTCGCCGCGATGACCGCCGCCGCCGTGCGCGGCTTGCAGGACAATGGCAGCATCGCGGCGATCAAGCACTTCCCCGGCCACGGCGATACCACCCTGGACAGCCACCGCGGCTTGCCCACTGTGACGCGCAGCCTTGACGAACTCAAGCGCATTGACTTGCAGCCCTTCGCCGCGGGCATACGGGCCGGCGCGCGCATGGTCATGACCTCGCATATCATCTTCAGCGCGCTTGACCCCGACCGGCCCGCCACGCTGTCGCCATTCATCCTCGGCGATCTGCTGCGCGGCGAACTTGGATTCGACGGCGTGATCGTCTCCGACAGCATGAATATGCACTCGATGAAAAGCAATTACGACCCGGCCGATGCGGCGATCCAGGGTTTCAACGCCGGCGTCGACCTGATGATGCTGGCTGAAGAACATTACGACCACGACGCCGGCCAATACCTGGCCAACCAGCGCGCCCTCATCCGCGCCGTGATTCGGGCGGTCGAGGATGGCCGCCTCAGCCGCGAACGCGTCGATGACGCCGTAAGGCGCGTCCTGAGCCTCAAGCGCGACGCCGGCTGGAGCACCGCGGCGCTGCCCGACCGGACGGGGCAGGTTGGCAGCGACGAACACCGCGCCCTGGAGCTGGATGTGGCGCGCCGCGCCTTGAGCATTGTGCGCGACAGGGACGGCCTGATTCCGGTCGACCCGGCCGCGCCGATCACGCTGGTGAATGCGACCGAACGTAGCGCCTATGCCGTGCTGACGCGGACGCGCGGCATCGGGCCCAACCAGGCAACGCCCGCCTTTGATGTCTTTGCCGAGGCGATGCGCGCCCGTTGCGATCGGCTGCGTGTGGTCGGGGCGGAAGACTTCGCCGCCGGGGATCTGCCGGTCGCGGGACTCATCATCGCAGTCACCGAGAATTACACGCTGCCCGGCATGGACTTCGACCGAAGCCGGCAGGCCGAAATCGTAAATGCGCTGCATGCGGCGGCCGGCGAACGCCTGATTGTGGTTGGCCTGCGCGATCCTTACGAACTGGCGCATTTCCCCGAGATCGGCAGCTATCTCTGCGCCTTCAGCTTCCGCCCCTGCGCCGCCCAGGCCGCGGCCGACGCGCTGCCGGGTAAATGTGAGGCGAAGGGCCGCTCGCCAGTCAGCGTGCCGGGGACGGGTGTCGTGGCCGCCGGCTGAATTGCCTGCTCCAGGGACGGTGCAGGGGCGACCAGCCTGGTCGCCCGCCGCCCCAGGCGGAAATCAGGAAAAGAGGCGGCCCGCCGGCCGCCCCGGTTGCCTTCGCCAGCGTGCCCGGTCTACTTCAGTAGCACGGCGATCAGGGCCAGCATGCTGGCCAGCAATGGCTGGCCAAGGGTAATCGCCTGGCCAATGCCTTTGAAACGCTGCTGACGCTCGCCAATCTTCTTGAGGCGATCGCCGGGGGCGTCAAACTTGCCGTTCACCTCTTGCGTCTGTTCCTGCACTACCGTGCGGACGAATTCTTTCGTCGCCAGGGCGTCCGGT
>DAOUIB010000060.1:0-2508 GCA_034428275.1 Anaerolineae bacterium | reverse complement strand
GGTCTCTACCGGTGACACCGAGGTGGACTCGGACTCGGTAAGCGCCCTGAGCGCTTCTGCCAGCGGAGACGAGTCGGTCAGCCTGACCGCTCCGTCCAATCCGGGCACGTACTACTACGGCGCGTGCGTGGACGCGGTGTCCGATGAGACCGACACGACGAACAACTGCTCCGCTGCGGTGACGGTGTGCACCCAGGCGGTCTCCGGCGACGGCGATTTCGCCGGCCCGCAGACCAGGGCGCACTCCCAGGCGTGCAGGGTGATGCGGAAATGGGTGAAGCCGTGTTGCACCGGCGCCAGGGCCGCCCCCGGCCGCGCCTCCAGCGCCAGGGTCTCGCGCAGGCAGCGTTGCAGCGCCGCCTCAAGGCTGACGTCCTCCGCCACCGCGCGACCGCCGGGGAAGGTCCACAGGCCGCCCAGCAACCCCTCCGCCGGTCGCCGTTGAATCAATATCTCTCCCTGCGCGTTGCGCAGCAGGGCGACGACCAGGTCGTGATGCGGCCTTTCGGGGCGGGGACGGCGGCGCGGCAATTCATTCTGGCGACCTCGGGCGCGCGCCAGGCAAGCATCTTGCAGCGGGCAGCGCGGACAGTCCGGTTGACGGGGCCGGCAGACGCGACGCCCCAGTTCCATCAGGGCCTGGTTCCAGGCGCCGGGCCGCGTGGGGTGCAGCCAGTCCTGCGCCAGCGCCCACAATTGCCGCTGCGTCGCCGGGCGCGTGATGTCTTCATCGAGGTCGGTCAGGCGGGCGAAGACGCGCATGACGTTGCCATCCAGCACCGGCGCCGCCTCGGCGAAGGCGATGCTGGCGATGGCGCCGGCGCTGTAGCGGCCGATGCCGGGCAGTTTTTGCAGTTCGGCCGCGTGGCGCGGCAGCTTGCCGTCATGTTCCTGCATGACCTGGCGCGCGGCGCGCTGCAGGTTGTGCGCGCGACGGTAGTAACCCAGCCCTTCCCAGAGTTTGAGCACTTCATCCATGTCGGCGGCGGCGAGGGAGGCGATATCCGGAAAGCGCTGCAGGAAGCGTTCGTAGTAGGGGACGACGGTGTTGACCTGTGTCTGCTGCAGCATGATCTCGGCCAGCCAGATGGCATAGGGGTCGCGGCTCCGGCGCCAGGGCAGGTCGGCGGCCTCGCGCTCGTACCAGTCCAGCAGGCGGCCGTCGGGTCGCGCGTCACCGGAATTCGCAGTGGCGGTGGCGGGTTGCATAGCGTGTACAATACCGCCCATGCGCGTTCTAACGCCCCTTTTGCTCCTGCTGCTCACGCCTCTCGCCCTTCAGGCCCAGGCGGGGGGCGATGACGTGCCCGCCCTGGCGACCCAGGTGGCGCGCGACCTGGCCGACGCCGGGCGCGCCCTGGACCAGGCCTTCAATCTGCTGGGTCTGCTGGAGTCCTTCGGCTTCGTGGTGACGGTGGTCGGCGGCGCGGCGGCCATCTTCGGCGTCACGCGCTTCATCGCCGCCCAGAACCAGCTGCGCGAATCGCGGCAGAAATTCGAGGAAGAGATCGCCAGTTCGCGCCGTCGGCTGCAGGAAGAGACGCGCCAGCGCGAGGGCGCCTTTGCGAGTCTGCAGGGCTCGTTGCAGGGCGCTCTGGAGAAATCGACCGGCGACGCCACGCGCGCCCTGTCCTTCCTGCCCCTCGGCGAGCGGCAGTACCGCTCCGGCGATCTGAGCGGCGCCCGCGCCATCTACGAAAGGGCGCTGCAACTGGACCCGCGCAACCCCGTCATCAATTACCGCATGGGCTATACCTGCTCGCAGGCCGGCGCGCTCGACGAGGCCGAGACCTTTCTGCGCCAGGCCCTGGCCAGCGAACCCGACTTCGCGCCCGCGCTGGCCAGCCTCGGCTACGTCTACCGGCGGCGCGCGGAGCAGTTGCCGGAGGGCGTGGAACGCGCCCGCGCCTTCAACGAGGCCGAACGTCACTTGACGCAGGCCCTGGCGCTGCTGCCCAACCTGGTGGACGACGACGGCGAGTCCTGGTGGGGCTCGCTGGGCGGGCTTTACCGTCGTCGCGGCCAGCTGCAGGAGGCCGTCCACGCCTACCGCGAGGCGGCCCGCGTCACCCCCGCCTCGTCCTACGCCTGGGTCAACCTGGCGCTGCTGGGCATGCAGCAGGACGGCGCCGACGCCATGCGCGACACCTGGCGCCAGGCGCAGCAACTGGCCGCCGCCGAAACGCGCGCCGACGTCGACAACTACTGGGGCTACGCCGACCTGGTGACGACCAGCCTGGCGCTCGGCGACAGCGAACAGGCGGAGGAGGCCCTGAGCTCATTCTTCCGCACGATCCCGGCGGAGGCCAGCCAGGTGCCGCAGGTGCTGCGCGACTCACTGGAGCAACTGGCGGCGTCCCTGCCGGAGGAACGTCGCGCCGCGGTCCACGCGGCGATCGGCCGCATCGCGGCGCAGGCCGGCGACGACTGAAGGCTGCCCGGCCCCGCTGCTTCAGGAGGAACCGGTCCCCGCCCGGTTCCGCCGCCGTGATAAATTACGGCGTCATG
>DAOUIB010000059.1:0-14518 GCA_034428275.1 Anaerolineae bacterium | reverse complement strand
TTTCCATTCTGATGCTGCTGGGCGCTATCGCCCTGTTCGTCTTCGAGTTGCTCGATTTCAGCCGTCAACAGGACCGGCTGGGCGCCAGTGTCAGTATCGCCGGCGTGGAAGTAGGGGGTCTGCTGCCAGGCGAAGCGGTGGCAGCCTGGGAATCCAGATTCTCCCGCCCCCTGACTCTCTGGTACGAAGGCAGTCCGATTTTGCTCGAGCCCGCCAGCATAGGGTTTCGTGTAAACAATGCGGCCATGCTGGCCGAGGCGCGCGCGGCCAGTTCCGGCGGAACGGCAAACTGGATGCGCTTCTTTTACGGACTTGTCGGCGAGGAATTGCGCAACACCGTCAACATTGAGCTCAGCGCCACCTGGCAGAATTCCCTGCTGGAGCAGATACTCCGTGAAATCGCCCTGCGCTACGACCGACCGCCGGACGACGGCTCCTGGGACCTTGAATCGCTGACTATTTCCCCCGGGGCAGGCGGGCGCACGCTGGACATCGCCCAGGCCCTGCCCCAGGTTGGAGAAGCCTTGCTCAGCGCGGACCGGCGTGACGTCATGCTGCCCCTGGTTGATACGCGGCCGGGCCCGGTCCACCTGGGAATTCTGGAGGACCTGATCCGCTCCTGGCTGGATTCACAGGGATTCATCTACGACGGGCAAACCACCCTGGCGTCCGTCTACATCGCGGACCTGCAAAACGGACAGGAAATCGGCCTGAATGCCGACGTCGCCGTTTCCGCCGCCAGTACCGTCAAGCTGCCCATCATGCTGGACTACTACCGGACGCTCAATCTGGCGCCCACGGACGATGAAGCCTGGCTGATGGCCAATTCGCTCCTGTGCAGCAATAACGCCTCGTCAAACCTGATCATGCAAATCATTGGCGGCGGCGAAAACATCTTTCGCGGCTTGCTCAGCGTCACCGACAACGCACAGCACCTGGGCGCGCGCAATACCTTCATCACCGCGCCCTTTGATCTCGGCGTCGAAGGCCAGCAGTTGGGCTCCAATGTGCCACCGCCCACGTCACCCAATGCCCGCTTCAACACGGACCCGGACCCCTACAATCAAACGACGGCCGAAGATCTGGGCGCCCTGCTGGGCATGGTCTACGACTGCGCCTACCTCGGGTCCGGGCTGCTGGCCGCCAGGCCGGATGGCGAATACACGCGCAATGAATGCCGGCAGATGATCGAATTGATGAGCGGCAACGACCTGTTGCGCCTGTTGCAGGGCGGCCTGCCGCCGGGCACGCGCATCGCCCACAAAAACGGCTGGCTTGAAAACCTGCACGGGGACGCCGGCATCGTCTTCCCGCCCAACGGCCGCAATTACATCATCGCCGTCTTCGTCTGGGAGGACAGCGAGTTCTTCAGTTATGAACGCGCATGGCCGCTAATTGAGGGGATCTCGCGCGCGGCGTGGAATTACTTCAGCCCGGGCCAGGCCATGTTGACGCCCCGTCAGGACCTGCCGCAAACCGGCGCGGCCGAGTGCGAGGGGCCGGATGGCTTTCTGCCCCCCTACGGCCAGGTGAATCTGAACGACATCGACGCCTGGCGAGGTTGAACACGTCGCGGGGCCCTCAACCTGTCGCTACAATCCCGGGCCTGAAACGAAGAGGAGCGCTCCCATGAACGCGGGCGTGATTTTGCTGCTAACCCTTGTACTGGGCGGCATGCTTTTTCTGATACAGCGGGCGGAGAAGCGAAGGCGGCGCATGGCGGCCCTGGTGATGGCGGGCCTCGCCTTCCTGCTGTGGTACTGGGCCAGCTACCGCCAACTGGGCAGCGAATTCACCGCCTCCCTGCTGCTGGCGCTGTTCCTGAATCTCTTGTTCTGGCTGTTGATCGGTCGCTACAACCCGGTAGGAGACAGCGACTCCGGCATCCGTGTGCTCGGGATGGATGATTGAGCCCTGCTAGCCAATCACGTCCAGGGGAATGACGTCATTGCCCTGCAACATCATGACGCTGGCGCGCGCCGCAACCGCCTGCGCCACGGAGACAAGGGCCTCGCCGGCCGCGCCTTCCGCTGCGGTGATCACCAGCGGCCTGCCATGATCGCCGCTTTCGCGCAACTCCGCCGCCAGCGGAACGCGTCCCAGAAAAGCCAGGTCGAGTTGCTCCGCCAGTTGTTCTCCACCGCCACTGCCAAAGAAATCGCCGCTCATGTTTTCAACCACGCCCAGCATCGGCACTTCCAGCGTCTCGAACATGGCGGCGCAACGCAGGGCGTCGGCCACTGCCACGTCCTGGGGCTGGGTGACGACAACGGCGCCCGTCAACGGGAAGGACTGCGCCAGTGACAGCGGCGCGTCACCGGTCCCCGGAGGCAGGTCTACAATCATGTAGTCCAGTCGGCCCCAGTTGACGTCGGTGAAAAACTGACGAATGGCGCTGTGCAACATGGGGCCCCGCATGATCATCGGCTTGTCCGGCGGAGTCAGGAAGCCGGTGCTGATGATCTTCACCCCCCAGGCCTCCAGCGGCTGCATTTTGCCATCGACAACCTTGGGCCGCCCGTAACCCAACCCGGTCATGACCGGTACGTTGGGGTTGAGAATGTCGGCGTCCATCAGACCGACCTCGGCGCCGGCGTCCGCCAGGGCCGCGGCGATATTGGTGGCAACCGTTGTTTTGCCCACACCGCCCTTGCCGCTGGCAACCGCGATGATGCTGTGCATCGGCACCTCGAGGCGGCCATGGATGCGCCGGTCCGTGGGCACCTGCGCGTCCCAGCGAATGTCCAGCCGCTCAACGCCTGGCACCGCGCCCAGAACGGCAGCGTTGCAGCGCTCAACGAAGACGTCCTTGAGGGGGCAGGCCGGTGTCGTCAGAACAATGGTGAAACGCGCGACCGGGCCGTCGATCTCCAGGTCCCTGACCATGTCCAGCGAGACAATGTCCCGGTTCAGCTCCGGCTCGATGACCGTGGCGAGCGCCTGACGCAGGTCCTCCAGTCGATTGCTCATGCGCGCGCCGGTATCATTTCGACTGCTTCGAGGCGGACTTGCGCGCGCGTGCGGCGGCTCGCTCCGCCTTGGCCTTTTCTCGAAGAATGTCCTTGTGCTCCCAGCCGCCGCGGGCCTGCATTTCCTCGAGCGCGGTTGTCGGCGCAATGCGCTTCCAGTGGCTCATTTCTTTCGAGAGCTTCTGCTTGTCAAAAATATGCGCGCTGGTTCGGTCGTAACTGGCCAGCTCGTAGTCGTGGTCCATTTTGATGGCGTCAAAGGGGCAGAATTCCGAGCAATAGCCGCAATTCATACAGATGTCGATGTCGATGTAGAAGGCGTCCGGCTCGGGTACCGGTCGGCCGGTCTGCGGATTCTTGCCGCGCACGATCCAGATACATTGCGGCGGACATACCTTGGCGCAAATGCCGCAACTGGTACACCAGTCATGGCCCGGCCGCTCGGGATGATCGTGGTCCTCGACGATCAGGAAAGGAATGAAGCGGAAGCGCTCCGGCACCGCGACCTTCTCGTCCGGATACTGCACCGTATAGGACCCGGTCGCCTGCATGCCCTGACGCGAGCCGAAATTGCCCTCGCCGCTGTATTTTCGGCCGGCATAGCGAATGTCATCCATGTACGAGCGGGCGATGTGCTTCATGGTGACGAGCAAACCGCGCGCGATTCCCTGTCCGTACATTCGTCCTCCCCCGCCCGTTTACGCCTGTCGCCTGGCGCTCCGTTTAGCGGTCCGTTTCGCCCAGCACAATGTCAATACTGCCCAGAATGGTCACCACGTCGGCCACCTTGTGACCCACGCACATGGGGCCAAGCGCCGTCAGATTGATGAAGCTTGGCGCGCGCACGTGATAGCGCCATGGATTCTGGGGCCCCTTGGGGTCGCCTTCGGAGACGACGTAATAGCCCAGTTCTCCCTTGGGGTTTTCCACGCGTCCATAGGCCTCGCCGACCGGGACGCGCGGCGTATGGCCCACTTTCGTCACCACGGCCTCACCCTGGCTTTGCTCCAGCCGCGGCAGGATCTGCCGCAATATGCGCACGCTCTCGCGCATCTCCTGAAAGCGAACCAGAAAACGGTCGTAGATGTCGCCGTTCCTGCCGGTCGGAATGTCGAAGTCCAGTTCCGGATAAATGCTGTAGGGGTCCGCCCGCCGAACGTCGTAGGGAACGCCGCTGGCGCGCAGCAGCGGCCCGCAGGTGCTCATGGCGATGGCATCCTCCGCCAGCAACACGCCCACGCCAAGCGTCCGTTCACGCAGAATCTCGTTGCGGGTCAGCAAGGTGTCGTATTCGTCGAGGAAACGCGGCAGGCGTTCATTCACCATTTCGGTGAGGTAGTCCATGGTGTTGTAGTCGCGCACCTTGTCATTGACCAGGTTGGCCACGCTGCGAATGCGCTCCGGAAGGTCGCGATAGACACCGGCAAAACGCATGTAATTGCACATCAGCCGGCTGCCGGCCGTCGCCTCGAAGAAATCGAGGATTTTCTCCCTTTCGTTGTTGGCGTAGAGCATGGGCGTGAAAAAGGCCCCCAGATCGTTGAGCAAAAAGCCCAGCGACCAGAGGTGGTTGACGATGCGGGTCAACTCCACCATCAGGACCCGCAGGCACTCGGCGCGATAGGTCGGCGGCGCGTAGCGCGCGCCCTGGGAAAGCAACTGCTCCACGGCCATGGCGTATCCCAGGTTGTTGCTCATGCTGGAGATGTAGTCCAGGCGGTCCGTGAAGGGCATGTTGTGCAGGAAGGAGTTGCGTTCGCCGATCTTTTCGTGATTGCGGTGCAGGTAACCCATCACCGGGTCCAGCGAGGCGATGGTTTCACCGTCCAGCGTCACCACCATGCGAAAGACGCCGTGCGTGCTGGGGTGATGCGGCCCCAGGTTCACCACCAGGCGGTCGGTGCGCAGCCCGTCGCTGTCCAGCGCCTGGACGTCCACGCCGAGCCCCAGGCCCTGGTAGAGGTCCGACTCCGACACGTCGTTCAGCCGGCCAAGGTCGAGGTCATCCGGGTACCTGACGTTCTTGCCGAATACGTTCTTCTCTTCCGCGCGATACACCTGACCGCCAGGCCAGCGGCTGTCGAAGGGCTTGTGTTCTTCCTCGTAGTAGGCTTCCTGCCAGTCCTTGCGCATTGGATGACCGTCGAAACCGTCCCACAGAAGGATGCGGCGCAAATCGGGATGGCCTTCAAAGTTAATGCCGTAGAGGTCATAGGCCTCGCGTTCCTGAAAGTCGGCGCCCGGCCACACAGAGACCAGCGAGGGCACGCGCGGGTCGTCCCGTCCCGTCTGCGCCTTGAAGACCAGCGCCGGTCCGCCGCTGGTGCGGTAGGCGTGGTAGACCACTTCCATGTGGTCCGCAATGCCAAAATAGTCGACCCCGGTAACGCTGGACAAATAGTCAAAGCCCAGCTCGTCCCTCATGGCGAGGGCGACGTCATCCAGTTGCGCGGGGTCCACGATGATGCCACTGAAGCCGTCGCGGTTGTCATGGCTGATGGCGTCGGGCCAGCGTTCCCTGAGCAGTTCTATGGAAGCGTTGATGTCCAGTTGCGTCTTGTCGGCCACGACGTCCATCACTGTCCGCCCTTCGCAGCGCGCCGCGCCGCCAGGCGCGCCATGGCTTCTTCCCGCTTGCGTATGCGGGCGGCCTTGGCTGGATCAATGCCATCCTCCGCCCCTTCCTGAGTCTCCGCAACCGCCGTATCTTCCTGCGCCACCTCGGCGGGGTTCACCCATGCGGGCAACTCGCGCGCGCCAAAGGGCGCCTCCAGCGCCGCCTGCTGCGCCTGCTCGCGGATGAGTTCCATCTGCCGTGGATCGATGATGTCCGGCCCCAGCACCGGCACGGGCGTGGGCTCCGAGGGGCCGACGCCGTACCAGGGCACGTCGTCCAGGTTCGCCAGCGACTGGCCGTCGATCTTCTTTTGCAGGGTGATCATGCCGTAGAGCAGGGCCTGCGGCGTCGGCGGGCAACCCGGCACGTAAACGTCCACCGGCAAATACTTGTCCACGCCCGAGACGACGTTGTAGCCTTCCTTGAAAGGGCCGCCGCCGCTGGCGCAGGCGCCCATGGCCAACACGTACTTCGGTTCCGGCATCTGGTTGTAAAGCCGGACAATCGGCACGATCATCTTTTTGGTCACCGTGCCGGAGACGATCATCAGGTCCGACTGCCGCGGGCTGCCGCGCATCACCTCGAAGCCGAAGCGCGAGAAATCGAAGCGGGAGGCGGCCGTGCCGATCATCTCGATGGCGCAGCAGGCCAGGCCGAACAACAACGGCCACATGGACGAGCGGCGGCTCCAGTTGTAAATCTTGTCCAGGCTGGTGATTGCGATGTTGGCCTGTAACTCTTCCGGCACCGGGAACTCGGTGTCCTGCAGCGCCCGCAGGTCAGTTTGCGCCATCCAGCGTGACCTCCTCATACCAGTCGCGCAATACGTCGGTCAAGATGTCATCATTGACCAGGTGTGGGTCATCCCTGAAGTCCGGCAGTTCCAGAATCCAGGCGTTCAACTGCTCCAGACCCAGCGTGTCCAGGTCTGCGTCAGGATGCGCGACCATCAGCGCCCTCGCCAACGCGTGGCTGGACTCCCAGTCCAGCATAATCTACCGCAATCCCCCAGGTATCACGAATCGCCCCCTTCCCCCGGCGCATCCTGCAGCAGGGCTTCGGTGTCGATTTGCGCCCGTTGCAGACGACCGCTGTAGTCCACGTAGACCGTCTTCCATTCGGTGAAGGTGTCCAGTCCCGCCTGCCCGGCCTCGCGCATGCCGTTGCCCGTCTCGCGAATCCCGCCGAAAGGAAACTGGATTTCAGCCCCGCTGGTGCCGTGATTGATGTAAACAATCCCGCTGGAGAGGTCCTGCATGGCGTGAAAGGCGCGGTTGACATCGCGGGTGAAAATGCTGCTGGACAGGCCGTAACGCACCTCGTTGTTGAGCTCGACCGCCTCGCCCATGCTGTCCACCGTGATGAGCGCAAGCACCGGTCCGAAAATTTCTTCACGGGCCACGCGCATGTCGCGGGTTACGCCATCCAGCAGGGTCGGCTGAAAGAACCAGCCCTGCCCCAGGTCCGCGCGCGCGCCACCGGTCAACACCCGCGCGCCCTCTTCCCGCGCAATGCCCATGTAACGCTCGACCTTCTGCAGGGCCGCCGCGTTGACCAATGGTCCAACGTCAACGCTTTCATCAAGGCCGTCGCCCGGTTTCAGATGGCGCGCCTTTTCCGTCAGAGCCTCCGCCAGTTGATCGTGGACCTCGCGCTGAACGATCAATCGACTGGCTGCCGTGCAACGTTGTCCGGTGGTGCCAAAGGCGCTCCAGGTGATGGCCTGCGCCGCCAGGTCCAGGTCGGCATCTTCAAGCACGATGATGGCGTTCTTGCCGCCCATCTCCAGCGAGACCTTCTTGCCCAGGCGCGCCGCGCGCTGGTAGACCTGCAGGCCCGTGTCCGTCGAGCCCGTGAAGGAAATGACGCGAACGTCCGGATGCGCCACCAGCGCCGCCCCGGTCTCACCCGCGCCGCAGACCAGGTTCAACACGCCCGGCGGCAGACCCGCCTCGGCGCAAATCTGCACGAAGAGGGCCGCCGTCGCCGGCGCGTCCTCGGCCGGTTTGAGGATGACCGAATTGCCTGCCACCAGCGCCGGAAAGAGCTTCCAGGAGGGAACAGCCACGGGGAAGTTCCAGGGGGTGATCAACCCGACCACGCCCACCGCCTCGCGCAGCACCATGCCAAACTTGTCCGGCATTTCCACCGGCGCCGTATGCCCGAAGAGGCGGCGACCTTCGCCGCCCATGTACCAGGCCATGTCGATGGCTTCCTGCACGTCGCCGCGGGCCTCGCTGATGACCTTGCCCATCTCGCGGGTGAGCAGGCGGGACAGTTCTTCCTTGCGTTCTGTCAGCAGTTGGGCCGCCCGGTACAGGACTTCACCGCGCGCGGGAGCAGGGGTCTTGCGCCAGGCCGGAAAGGCGGTTTTCGCCGCCGCCGCGGCGGCGTCAACGTCGGCGGCGGTACCGGCGGCCACCTGGGCCACGCAGCTCTCATCAGCCGGGTTAATGCTGGTGAAGGTCCCGCCGTCGCTGGCCGGGCGCCAGGCCCCGTTTATGAAATGATTGACCCGAGCGACCATGCGCTCCTGAAACCGATTAACTATCCAGGTTAACTACCTGCAGTATAGCCTGTTGCTACGAATTTCACAATGTCGTTTACAGCAGGCGCGCGCCTGCCGGGTCTACCTGGGTGGCCCGGGCCAGACAGGGGATTTCGGCTTCCTGATACACGGCCCGCAGCGCTTCCTCGACCGCCTTCGCAGGCGCTTCCGACTCGCAGACCGCGCAGAGCGTCGGGCCGGCGCCGCTGATAAAGAGCCCCAGGCCGCCGGCGCCGCGCGCGGCCAGACGCGCTTCCGGCAACTGCGGCATCAGGCTTGAGCGGGCGGGCTCCACCACGCCGTCCGCCTCCATCGCCTGCGCCAGCGTCGGCAGGTCCCCCGTGTACAGGGCCGCCACCAGGCGCGCGGCCGCCGACGTTTGCGCGACCATCTGCGCCAGGGTGACGTGGGTCGGCAGCACTTCGCGCGCAAGCCTGGTGGGCACGTCGACCTCGGGCGTGACCAGCGCCAGATGCAGTTGGTCGGGCGCCGGCAAACTATGGATCTGGTCCGCTTCCGTCCCGGCGATCAGGCGGATGCCGCCCAGCAGGGACGGGGCTATATTGTCCGCGTGCCAGCCACTGACGATAGCCTCCGCTTCCATGCAGGCCGGTAACAATTCCTCGCGTTGCAGCGGTTCCCCGAGGCAGGCATTGGTCGCGACCGCCGCCGCCACGGCGCTGGCGGCGCTGCTGCCCAGGCCGCTGTTCAGGGGCAGCCCCTTGCGCAGATGGACGTCCAGCCCCATGTCCGCCCCCGCCAGCCGCAGCACGGCCGCGGCTGCCACGGTGGCGGTATTGCGCTCGCTCTCGCGCGGCAGGCGGCCGTCATCGCCACTGATGGAAAGCAGTTTCACGCCGGGGTCGGGCCGCAGCGCCACGTCGACGACGTCGCCCGCTCCGCGTATCGCCATGCCCAGAATGTCGAAACCTACGCCCAGGTTGGCGATTGTGGCCGGTGCGTATGCCCTGACAAACGACATGTAAACTGTTATCCTGTGCCCGCAACGCCCGTCAACGGTACCGCCGATGCAGAGTATCCTGCAATGCATGGACTGCGACCGTCAATACCCGGTTGATCAGGTCGCCTACACCTGCGTCACCTGCGGTGGCTTGCTGGACGTCCAGCATGACCTGCACAGCCTGAGAAAGACCGTCTCTCACAAACTCTTTGACCGGCGACTTGCTTCGCTGGGGCCGCCCCACAGCAGCGGCGTCTGGCGCTATCGCGAATTGATTTATCCCGATTTGGCCGACGACCAGATCTTCACGCGGCCGGAAGGCAACACGAACCTCTACCCAAGCCCGAAACTGGCCGCCTGGGCCGGCCTGGGCCAGCTGTGGCTGAAGCATGAAGGCGAGAACCCGACCGGCTCCTTCAAGGACCGCGGCATGACCGGAGGCGTCACCCAGGCGCGCCTGCTGGGCATGCAACGGGTCGCCTGCGCCTCGACCGGCAACACCTCCGCCTCCCTGGCCTCCTATGCGGCCCTGGCGGGTCTGGAAGGCATCGTCTTCTTCGAGAACCGGGAGATCGCCCTCGGCAAACTGGCCCAGGCTATCGCCTACGGCGCCACCTGCATTCAGGTCTCCGCGGATTTCGACCGCAACCTGGAACTGGTGCGCAGCATCAGTGAAGAACTGGGCATCTACGTCCTCAATTCGGTCAATCCTTTCCGGCTGGAAGGGCAAAAGAGCATTTTGTTCGAGGCGATTCAGCAACTGGGCTGGCAGGTCCCGGACTGGATCGTTTGCCCGGGCGGCAACCTCGGCAACAGCGCCGCTTTTGGCAAGGCCCTTCACGAGCTGCTGGAACTCGGTCTGATCGACCGGGTGCCCCGGGTCGCCATCATTCAGGCGGAAGGCGCCAACCCGCTCTATCGCGCCTGGCGCAAGGGCTTTGACGACTTCGAAGCCCTGCAGGCCAACACCATCGCCACCGCCATCAAGATTGGCAACCCCGTCAACTGGAAAAAGGCCGCGCGCACGCTCCACTGGACGGAAGGCGTGGTCGAGGTGGTCAGCGATCAGGAAATCATGGACGCCAAGGCGCGCATCGACGCCCAGGGGATCGGCTGCGAACCGGCCTCGGCCTGTTCACTGGCCGGGGCGCGCAAACTGGCCATGGCCGGCGTCATCGGACATGGCGAAAGCGTGGTCGGCATTCTCACGGGGAACGTGCTCAAGGACCCCGACGCCACGATCAATTACCATCGCAACACCTTGCCGGGCTTGCGCGCCAGCTGGCCCAATCACCTGCATCAGGCCGAACCCTCCATCGCGGAGATTTCGCGCATTTTGCAGCCGGACGAACCGGTCCCCGCCTGAGAGAGGAGTGCGCGACATGCCACCCAGAATTCCCGATGAAGGTCAGGGCCTGGTCGAATACGCGCTGATTCTGGTGCTGGTTGCCGTCGTCGTGATCGTGATTCTGGCCCTGCTGGGCCCGGCCATCGGCGACCTCTTTGCGGACCTGGTGGACGGCCTGCAAGGCGCCCAGGCCTCCTAAAGGCGCGCCAGCGCCTGTTCCAGGTCCCGAATCAGGTCGTCGACGTCCTCAATCCCGATCGAAAAGCGCACAAGGTTGTCCCTGATGCCCAGCGCCAGGCGTTCCTCCGACGTCTGTTCGTAGTAACTCATCAGGGCCGGCTGCTCGATCAGGCTTTCAACACCGCCCAGGCTCGGCGCGATGAAGGGAATCTGCAGATTGTCGATGAAGCGCCCGGTGCCCTCCAGGTCTGCCCTTACCTCAAAACTGACCACGCCGCCGCAGGCGCTCATCTGGCGCCGGGCCGTTTCATGGTCGGGATGGGAGGCGAGACCCGGATACCAGACGCGTTCAATGCGGGGATGGGTTTCGAGGTAGGCCGCCACTTCCAGCGCCGAGCGATTCTGATGCTCCACCCGCACGCCGAGGGTGCGCAGGCCGCGCTCCAGCAGGAAGGCGTTTTGCGGGTCCACCACCCCGCCCAGGACCCCGCGCGCCTCGCGAAAGGCCGCGATGCGCTCGCGGCTGCCGCAGACCACGCCGGCCAGCAGGTCGTTGTGGCCGGAGAGGTACTTGGTCGCGCTGTGAACGACCAGATCGATCCCCCATTCCAGCGGCCGCTGGTTGATCGGCGTGGCAAAGGTGCTGTCGATCAGGGTACGGACCCGGTGCCGCCGGGCGATATCGGCAATCCGCTCCAGATCCGCCACCCGCAGGTAGGGGTTGGTAGGACTCTCGGAGATGATGTAGCGCGTTTTGCGGTGGCTGCGCACCGCCGCCTCCAGCGCTTCATAATCGCCCATGGGGACGACGCTGGTCTCGATGCCCAGGCGACGCAGGAATGTGCCGCAAAACTGACGCGTGCGCCGGTAACAGTCATCGGTCATGACCACGTGCGTGCCGGTGGATAGCGAGGCGAGCAGCACGGTGGTCACCGCGTTCATACCCGAGGCAAAGAGGGCGGCGTCCCCGGCGCTGTCCAGGGAGGCCAGGCGACGCTCGACGGCCGCGACCGTCGGGTTGCCGTAGCGCCCGTATTCCTCGTTGTCGACTCCATCGCCCCAGGTTTTGGCCCGCATAAAATCGACCAGCGCCTGCGTATCCGCGAAGGTGTAGGTCGCCGTCTGCACGACGGGCGTGGTCAGGGAATTGTAGGCCTTGCGACGCGGCGCGCCGCTATGGATCGCGCGTGTGCTGTTGCCATGCGCCACCCTGGCCGTCTCCCGCTCCTGTATTGTCACTGTCATGCCTCACCTTCCCCGGGTCAGGAAAAAACAAAGCCCGGACGGATCCGGGCCACCTGACGACTTCCAAACGAAGTCCCTGTATTCGGTTGCTGGCGGGCACACCTCACGTCCGCACTCATCTCCCGGCGTTCTGCGCGCCGACGGAGTTGGCACCTTCCCGATCTACAGGGGTTGCCGTGGCTTCACAGGGCCGTTCCCTCCACCACTCTCGATGATTCTGTGAGGTTTTCAAGCTGCGACAATAGCCTGACACAGCCGGAAGCGGCTGTCAAGCCACAAGCCTAGAGCTGGTTGAAAATGGCCTGCGCCATCTCCTCCGTACTCATCGCGGTCATCCCGGGCGGGGCAATATCCGCGGTGCGCGCGCCGCCATCCAGCGCCCTCGTGACCGCCTCTTCCAGCGCCAGGGCTTCCGTCTCCAGTTGCAGGCTGTAACGCAGCAGCAGGGCGGCGCTGAGAATCATGCCGATCGGGTTGGCAATGCCCTTGCCGGCGATGTCGGGCGCCGAGCCATGGATGGGCTCGTAGATGCCGAAGGTGCCCGTGCCCAGCGAGGCCGAGGGCAGCATGCCCAGCGAGCCCGCCAGCACCGACGCCTCGTCGCTGAGAATGTCGGCGAACATGTTGCCGGCCACGATGACGTCGAAATCTGCCGGGCGCGTCAGCAGATGCATGGCGGCGGCGTCCACCAGCAAATGTTCCACCTCCACGTCGCCGTAGTCCTCGGCGACGGTCATGACGGTGCGCCGCCACAGACGCATGGAGGCCAGCACGTTGGCCTTGTCGATCGAGGCCAGTTTGCCGCGCCGGCCCTGCGCCGCGCGAAAGGCCACGTCCGTCACCCGTTTGACTTCGTCAGCGCTGTAAAACATGGTGTCGTAGGCGCTGTCGCCATCGCCGGGTTCCTGACGTTCGCCGAAATAGATTCCGCCGGTCAGTTCGCGCACGAACAGCATGTCCACGCCTTCCAGCAGGTCCGGCCGCAGGGGCGCATGCTGGACCAGCGCCGGCCAGGCCTTCACCGGCCGCAGGTTGGCGAAGAGGCCGAAGTGCTGGCGAATTTGCAGAAGACCCTGCTCGGGGCGCACGCTGGCGTTGGGGTCCGACCATTTCGGGCCGCCGACGGCGCCCATCAGGATGGCATCGGCCTGTTCTCCCCGGCGCAGCGTATCGGCGGGCAGGGGCTCCCCCCTGCGGTCGATGGCGATTCCGCCCATCAGGGCTTCCTCGAAGCGAAAATCGTGGCCGAAGCGCTGCGCCACGCGTCGCAGGGCTTCGCTCGCCTGCGTCGTTACCTCCGGGCCAATGCCATCTCCTGGCAGGACCAGTATGTTTGCCGTTGCCATCGTCACTCCCTGATTGCAATTGCCGCTTCTGTCAGGTCCGGCGGCGCGACAGGAGACTCCGCCCCGGCGATGCGCAGGCCGTACTCGATGCTGTCCACCAGCGCCAGCCAGCTGGCCTGAATGATGTTCGTTCCCGCGCCCACCGTACTCCAGCGCTGCGATCCGCACTGGGTGTCGATCAGGACGCGGGTGGTGGCGGCCGTGCCGCTGGCGCCATCGAGAATGCGCACCTTGTAGTCCACCAGATGGAAATCGTCCAGTTGCGGATAGCGGGAGCGCATGGCCTTGCGCAGCGCTTCATCAAGGGCGTTGACCGGCCCGTTGCCCTCGGCGGCCGTATGGGCGATCTCGCCATCGATCTCGATCTTGACCATCGCTTCGGCCACCGTGCCCCTGCCCTGGCGCTGCTCGACTATGGTTGTGTAATCGATCAGGTTGAACAGGGGCGCGTAGTTCGGGCGCGCCCGATGCAGGCGAATGGCGACCGAGGCCTCGGCGCCCTCGAAGACGAAGCCCTGGTTTTCCAGCTCCTTGACTTCCTGCAGGACCTGGACCGCCTCGTCGCGCGTCGTGTCCAGACCCAGCTCTTCCGCCTTGCTCAGCAGGTTGCCGCGGCCGGACAAATCGGAGACCAGCACCCGGGACTCATTGCCCACCAGCGTCGGTTCGATGTGCTGGTAACTGTCCGCATTGCGCCGCACCGCCGCGACGTGAATGCCGCCCTTGTGGGCGAAGGCGCTGCGACCCACGAAAGCCAGATGCGTATCCGGCGCCAGGTTGGCAATTTCTGCGACCGTGCGTGCCAGCCGGGTCAGTGTGGTCAGGTTGTCGGCCGGTACGCATTCGTAGCCCATCTTGAGCTGCAGGTCCGGAATGATGCTGCACAGGTTGGCGTTGCCGCAACGCTCGCCATAGCCGTTGGTGGTGCCCTGGACGTGAGTCGCGCCTTCCTTCACGGCCGCGATGGTGTTGGCCACCGCCAGTTCGCTGTCGTTGTGCGTGTGAATGCCCAGCGAGACCTCCGGGAAGGCTTCCTGCATCATGCGAAAGTAACGGGCGATCTCCCAGGGAAGCGAGCCGCCGTTGGTATCGCAGAGCACGACGCAGTCGGCGCCGCCGCGCACCGCCGCGGCCACCGTGTCCATGCCATATTCGAGGTCCAGCTTGATGCCGTCAAAAAAGTGTTCGGCGTCGTAAACGACTTCGCGCCCCAGCGACTTCAAATAGGCCACGCTGGCCTCGATCATACGCAGGTTTTCGGCCGGCGTCGTCTGCAACACGTCGTTGACGTGCAACATGGATGT
>DAOUIB010000058.1:0-2993 GCA_034428275.1 Anaerolineae bacterium | reverse complement strand
CACTTCCCCGCTGGCCCCGTCGATGACGAGAATCAGGTCGCTGAGCCAGACGTTAGCGTAGACCAGGTCTTCCACACATTCCAGTTCGTTGAGCAGTTCCAGCTGCGCGAAAACCTGCCCTTCTTCCATATCTGACAGCGGCAACACCTGCCCGTCATACCAGACTGTTTCATCCAGCGGCGCGCCCCCCAAAGTGACCGGGAGCTCTTCCAGCAGGCTGAAATCCTGCGGATCGCGCCGGGCCAGGGTGGTGCTGCCGTCGCTCATCACCAGCGCCTCGCCGTCGTAACACAGGCCCCAGCCCTCTCCCCGGTAGGGGAAGTAGTCGTAATCCAGGTCCGCGCCCTCCGTGAAAAAGTCGAGGTTGTAACGAAAGGCGATCTCCTCAAGCCAGGTCAGCTGGTAGAAGCGACCGTCGGCCAGGGCCAGGCCTTCGGCGAAGACCGGCAAATGCCGCAGCGAGATTTCGCGCAACCGCCCCGTCGCCGCGTCCCGCACCACCTCGCCGCTCTCGAGGTCGACCTGACGCAGGGCCGAGCGCTCGTAAAGACCGATGCTTACGTAGAGGTAGCCCTCGTGCCACAGCAGGCCCTGGGTGAAGGAGGTCGGGTCGTGCGGATACTGCGCCAGCACCTCCGGCCGCAGCAGCGTCCAGGGCGCTTCCTCTTCGGCCAGAGTTGCATGGACCAGGACGGCCAACGCCAGAACAAGGCAGTTGCGTAACAGCGTTTTCATTAGGCATCTCCCCGTATGCGTTGCGTCACCAGTCGCCACAGCCAGCGCAACTCCGGCAGACGCAATCCCCAGGCCAGCAGGGCGAAAGCCAGCGCGAAGACGCCGCCGCCGAGCAGCAACAGCAGCAGTTCCGCCAGCAGGGTGCCCGAGCCGATGCGCAGCGTCAGCGGCGGCAGCAGCAGCCAGACCACCAGGCCCGTCAGCAGCGACGCCAGGGCGGAGCGGGCGAAAGTGGTCCACAGCCTTTGCCGGCCGAGCCCTTTGACGCGGCGCGCCAGGATGACACCGCAGATCGCGGCGTGCACGAAATGCTTGACGCTGTCGGCGATCATCAGGCTGTACAGGCCCAGGGTGGGAAAGAGCAGAATCGCCACCAGCATGTAAACGGCCAGGCTGAGCGCGCCCACCAGGGCCGGCGTCAGGGTGTCCTGACGGGCGTAAAAAGCGTAAACCAGCAGCAGGTCCAGCGCGGCGAAAGGCAGGCCCGGCAGATACAGGCGCAGCGCCGTCGCCGTGATCGCCGTATCCGCGGCGGTGAATTCGCCATGTTCGAAGAGCAGCATGATAACGGGCGTGGCCAGCACGAAGAGCGCGGTCGTCGCCGGCAAAATCAAGGTAAGGGCCAGGCGCAGCCCCAGGCCGAGGGTGTCGCGGAAGGCCGCGCGCGCCGCCGCCGTCATGCGCGCCGCCTGGCGCGACAGCGTGGGCAAGATGGCGAGGCTGATGGCCGTCGCCACCAGGCCCTGGGGAAACTGCGTCAGCGTGGTGGCCCAGGCCATGTAACCCAGCGAGCCTTCCCCCTGGGGGCTGCGCGTGGCCAGGTTGTAGCTGACGGCGCGGATGACCAGCGCGTCCAGCAGCAGCGAAAACATCACGGGCGCATAGAGCCGCGCGATCTGCCGCAGCGCCGGGTGCCGCCAGACCAGTTGCAACTGCAGCCGCGCCTGCCACAGGCCGGGAAACTGCAGCGCCATCTGCAACAGCGCGCCGGCCAGCCAGCCCAGCGCCGCCACCATGATGGCGTCCTGCGGCCGCGCCAGGGCGGCGCTAACGGCGCCGGCGTCCGCGCCCGTCACGGGTTGCAGCGGCGGCACCAGCGTCAGCATGGTCAGCACGATGCCGGCGTTGAACACCGCGCCGGCGAAGGCCGGCCACAGAAAGAGCCGCAGGGCATAGAGCGCGCCGGCGAAGAGACTGAACCAGCCGAGGAAGAGCAGCGCCGGCGCCGTCAGACGCAGCAGCGCGGTGGCCAGTTCAAAGGTCTGTGGCGACAGGCCGCCGCCGCCGAAGAGCGACACGACCTGCGGCGCGAAGAGCTCCAGCAGCAGCACGAGCAGGGCCAGCAGCACCGTCACCACGCTGAAGAGCGCCGCGAACAGGCGCCACATCTCGCGCCGTCCGTCGCGCGTCACGACCTCGCTCAGCACCGGGATGATGGCGCTGTTGACGTGGCCGGCGATCAGCAGGTCGTAGAGCGCGCGCGGCGCGATGACGGCCACGTTGTAGGCGTCGATGGCGGCGCTGGCGCCGAAAAGATTGGCCAGCGTGACTTCCCGCGCCAGGCCCAGCGCGCGGCTGGAGACGTTGCCCAGCGCCAGCAGGCCGGTGGCGCGCGCCACCCCCAGGTCGCTCTCCTGACCGGTTTCCTGGCTGTCCGGGGGCTCCGGCGGAGCCGCATGGCGGGTCAAACGCGACTCCCTGCTGGCGGTCCGGAATCTGCCGCAGTATAGCGCAGCAGGCCGCTCAGGTCGCGGGCGCCCCTGACCCCAACTCGCGCCACTGATAGAGTTCGCCGTCGACGTAGCCGCGGCGCCGGTAGTAATCGCGCGTGCCCGTCGCCGAGATGACGGCCAGGCGCGCGTAACCGGCCTGCCGCGCCAGCTCGGCCGCACGTTCCAGCAAACGCGTGCCCAGTCCGGCATGTTGGGCGACGCCGGCGGCGGCCTCGCCGAGACGCAGCGACTGGCCGTAGACGTGCACCTCGCGCACCATGGCCGCGTCCCGCAGCTCGCCCGTCAGCGGCGGGTCCGTCGGCAGCGACAGGCGCAGAAAGGCCGCGATGTCGCGCTCCGGCGTGATGACCTGCAGAAAAACTTCCTCGCTGCTGGAGGTCCGGTATCGCTGTTCGTCCAGCTGCAGCTCCTCCGCCCGCACCTGGCGATGACGGATCTCGCGCGAACGAATATCGCGGCTGCGCTCGCCCGCGCCGGCCAGTTCGGCCTCGGCGATCTGGCGGAAGTTGGTCAACTGGTTGCCGA
>DAOUIB010000057.1:0-2215 GCA_034428275.1 Anaerolineae bacterium | reverse complement strand
CCGGCCAGCACCGCCGCCAGGGCCGCGATGTGCCGCGCCGGGCTGAAAAGCAACAGGGTCAGTGCCAGCGCGACGTAAATCGCGAGGCCGCCCATCATGGGCTTGCTGTCCAGATGCAGCTTGCGCTGTGACGGTTGGTCGATGACGCCCAGGCGCAGCGCCAGCTGGCGCGACAGGGGAGTCAGGACCAGCGAGGCCGCGAAGCCCACGAAAAGGATGGGGACCACCTGCATGATCTCGGGCATATCCGTCCAGGGGGAAGCGCCACGCCGAAATCAGTATAGCGTTGACAGGTAAGGGGGTCTACGGACGCTGGCTGCCGTCCAGGTTCCAGCGCGCTTCCCAACCCAGCAGACGGCGGGCCTTGCCGCAATCGACCGGGCTTGCTGAACCCTGGATTTCCGGCGCGACGGGATAGTCGCCCGGAAAGTGCTGCGCCAACAGGTCCTCGATCGGGACGTCGAGGCGAATTTCCGGCGCGGCGATGTAAAAGGCCTCGTGTCCCGGCCGGTTGTTTTCCATCGCCAGGCGGCAGGCGCTGGCGGCGTCGCGGACGTCCACCCAGGTCCAGAAAGCGCCGCCACCGGAAGTCTCCCGCTGTTCGCGGGCCTTGCGCGCGACCTGGATGTCCTCCTGGTCCAGCACCCAGGTGAAGCGCAGGCTGCTGACTGCCAGGTCGGGCGTGCGGCGCAGGAATCCCTCCGCCAACTCTTCACCGACCATCTTGGACAGGCCGTAGCTGTCCTGGGAGAGCAGCGGGTGCGTCTCGTCGATCGGGATGCGCAGGGGATTGAAGTCGCGGTGACGAAAGGCGTATCCCAGCGCCGAGATACTGCTGGCCATGACGACGTTGCGCACGCCCAGAAGCGCTGCCGCCTCCAGCAGGTTGAAGGTGGACATCACGTTGTTGCGAAAGACCACTTCGGGCGGGTCGCTCCTGGGCGAAGCGATGGCGGCCATGTGCACGACGGCATCCACGCCATACATCGCGCCGACCACCTGGCCGAGGTCCTGCAGGTCGACCGTCACCGTATCTTCCTCGCGCTGCGCGCTGCGGTCCACGGGCGTCACGAGGTATCCATGCTCCTGCAGTTCGCCCACCACCGCGCGTCCCACGCGCCCCGCGCTGCCGGTGACGAGTACTCTTTTGGCGTTCATGCCTGACCTGTATGCTTGATGTTTGGCGAGCATAGATTACCATCAGTGCAGGATACAGGCAGGCATCGCAGGGGGTATGGCCATGACCCGGGAAATGCGCGTCGCCATCGGACAGTACCACTCCGCCACCGACGACTACCTGACCTTTGCAAAGCAGCTGGGCGTCGGCGGTGTGCAGTTCAACATCTCCGGCCCGACCCAGGACCTGCCCGGCGCGGAGGGCTACTGGCGCCTCGACAACCTCAAGCGCCTGAAGCAGCGCGTCAACGACTTCGGCCTGCGCCTGGAGGCTATCGAGAACGTCCCGCGCAACTTTTACCTTGAGGCCATGCTGGGTCTGCCCGGCAGGGACGTGCAGATCGAGAACTACCAGCGTACCGTGCGCAACATGGGCGAGGCCGGCATCCCCCTGCTGGGCCTGAACTGGATGCCCGGCGGCGTCTGGCGCACGCCGGTCGCGCAGGGTCGCGGCGGCGTGACGGTGACGGCCTTCGACGCGGACGCCGCGCTGGCCGGCCGGTTGACGGCCGGCGACCTGAACCACGAGTACGGCGAAGCGCAACTGCTCGACAGCTATCTGCATTTCATGGCGGAAGTCTTGCCCGTGGCGGAGGAGGCCGACGTCCGCATCGCCCTGCATCCGGACGACCCGCCCCTGCCGGCGCTCGGGCGGCAGGGACGCCTCTTTTACAAGGTGGAGAACTTCCGGATGGTGCTGGACGCCCTGCCGAGCCCGGCGCACGGCCTGGACTTTTGCATCGGCTGTTTTTCGGAAATGCTCTACGGCGATCGCAGTTCCGGTGAAGGCGTCCTTGACGCCATCCGTCACTTCGGCGGCGACGGCCGCATCTTTTACGTCCACTTCCGCGACGTGCAGGGCAACGTGCCGAACTTCCGGGAGTGCTTCCCCAACGAGGGGAACGTCGACATGCTGGCCGCCCTGCGTACCCTGCACGACGTCGGCTTCGACGGTTTCCTGATCGATGACCACGTGCCGGCCATGCTGGACGACAGCGCCTGGCACCATCGCGGGCGCGCCTGGTGCACCGCTTATCTG
>DAOUIB010000056.1:0-3473 GCA_034428275.1 Anaerolineae bacterium | reverse complement strand
GCGCTGGCGACCGAACTGCTTTTCGACCTCATGTTGCGCCTCGACCGGCACGGGCGTGCCGGCGTCTTCATGACCGCCATCAGCGCCATCGACTGCGCCCTGTGGGACCTTAAGGGAAAGGCCTGGGGCCAGCCCATCTATCGTCTGCTGGGCGGGCCGACGCGCCAGCGGGTGCCCGCCTACGCCAGTATGCTGGGACATTCCATCGAAGCGGAGGAAGCGGCGCAGGGCGCGCTGGACTTCCAGGCGCAGGGTTTTCCCGCCCAGAAGTGGTTCTTCCCCTACGGACCCGGCGCCGGTCAGGCTGGGCTGGAGAAGAACATCGCCCTGGCGCAGGCCCTGCGTGAGGCCGTCGGCCCGCACTATCCGCTGATGTTCGACGCCTTCAACAGCTGGACCGTCCCCTATGCGCGGCAAATGCTACGCGCGCTTGAGCCGCTCAACCCCACCTGGATGGAAGAGCCGGTTCCGTCGGAGCGCGTCAGCGAGTTCCGCAAGCTGCGTCAGGCGTCGCGCGTGCCGATCGCCACCGGCGAACATGTTTACACCCGCTGGCAATCGAAGGAACTGCTGGTCAACGAGGCCGTCGACGTCCTGCAAAACGACCCGGACTGGACCGGCGGCATCTCCGAGCTGCTGAAGATCTGCGCGCTGGCCTCATCTTTCGAGGTCCCATTCATCGCCCATGGCCACTCGCTGCTGCCCGCGCTGCACGTCGCCGCCGCGCAGTCGCCGGCCACTGTGCCCTGGGTGGAGTATCTGGTCTATCACCAGCCGCCCAAACAACACTTCCACAGCCCGAAGTACCTGCCGCAGAACGGCCATCTGGCGCTACCGCAACTGCCCGGACTCGGCATTGTGCTGGACGAAAGCAAGTTCGCAAGGCGGGAGGAATTGAGCTTCTGACAAAGGCGCGTGGCCTGGGAGATGGCAGAGGCGATTCGCAGGCCATGACGGATGTCTCACGAAACTATACGAAGACGAGTTATTACTAATGATAAGCACCGTTATCATTTGCGAAAGTGTCGAATGTGGTTTGTGCCCCTGTCATGACTGCGTTACGATAATGATGGAAATGTAAGTTGTTTGTACGGAGACCGTCCATGAAGACCCGCGCCCTGGCTGTCCTTGCACTGCTCATGCTGCCCGTTTTCAACGTTTCCGCCCAGGAGCGTTGTGTGGAGAATCCAACGCCAAGATATACCCCTGCCGAAAGGGCGAGGATTGCGGAATTACGAGGTTATGGCTTTCTTTCCCCGGACGAGACAGCAGAACTCCAAAGTCTGGAGGCCAAACCGCGCTGGTCCGCAATAGTCGGCGCGGGAAACGGCTGGTTCGACGACGGGCCGGACAGTTGTGTCCTGTACATCTCCGCTTCCGGCGAACCCGTCCTGGGTACCCGCATTTACAATCCGCGATTAACTGCAGACAGGGCGGAAACGCCGACTGGCAGCGCCAGGCAGGCCACGGTCGTCGACGGTCCGGCGCGCATTCGTAGCGGCCCGGGGCTGGAACATTCCGGCCTGGCCTGGTGCGCCACCGGCGCGGCGCTGACGGTCTTCCCGCCCGCCGTGGACGACTGGCTGCCCGCCAGTTGTTACGGCGCCAACGGCTGGATTCACCAGTCCCTGGTGCGATACGACGACGAGCTGGCCCAACCCGAAACAGTTGGCGACGCCGACTTGCCCATCGGCGGTGAGCAGGCCCTGGTCATCAACGGCCCCGCCCGCATCCGCAGCGGCCCCGGCCTGGAACATTCCGGCCTGGCCTGGTGCGCCAACGGCGCGGCGCTTACCGTCTTCCCGCCCGCCGAGGACGACTGGCTGCCCGCCAGTTGCTACGGCGCCAACGGCTGGATATACGCGCCTCTGGTGCAGGTCGATGCACCGACCCGACGCGCCTCTGCGCCAGTTCCGGCTGGCGACGCCGCCTTGCCCGCCAGCGGAGAGCGGGCCATCGTGATCAGCGGGCCGGCGCATATTCGCAGCGGACCTGGAGCGGGGCATCCGCACCTGCGCTGGTGCGGGATTGGCTGGACACTGACTGTCTGGCCGCCCGCCGTGGACAACTGGCTGCCCGCCAGTTGCTATGGCGCCAACGGCTGGATATACGCGCCTCTGGTGCAATTTGATGACGCGCCGTCCCAACCCGGCCCTGCGCCCGTCGCCGTCAGGGATGAGACCGCGCCCGCCAGCGGGCAGCCGGCCACGGTGATCGACGGCCCGGCGCACATTCGCAGCGGGCCAGGGCAGGAGCATCCGCACCTGCGCTGGTGCGGGATTGGCTGGACCCTGACCGTCTGGCCGCCGGCGCAGAACGGCTGGCTGCCCGCCAGCTGCTACGGCGCCAATGGCTGGATCCACGAGTCCCTGGTGCGGGTCGGCGCTGCCAACTGATCACGGGGGCGCAGCAGCCCGTCAACCACCCTGGCGCATGCGGCCCATGGCGCAGGACCCCGCGAAGTCCTGATGGCCGCCCTCGCACAAAGTCGTGAGGAACCGCGGAGGCCTCCAGCAATCCGGATCTGTTCACGCCGTTGCCGTCGCCGGGTATCGGCATCCGGATAAGGGCGGTTGAGCCTGCCGTCGAGAAACCGACTCCCGTGAGTCCAGTCCCAACGCCCCGCGCCGCGTGAAGGGCCCGCCTGGCCCGTGCCTGGTAAAGCGCCAGGTACCCCGTCGATTCCACCCGCGGCCTTGCGCTTCGCCACAAACCTGGAGGCCTGCGCTGCCGCCTGGCGGCAGCGTCCATTCAGCGCCAGGGACCTTGAAACTCCCGCCAGTGGCGTGGCCGCCCGTCCCAAACATCATGGAAGTGCCAGATTTGTTCATTTAGCATTAAGTCGATAAGTTATTACTATATCTACAATTGATAATCTGGAGGCCGCGTGTTTAAATCTCGCCTGTTGGCGCTCACGGCATTGATTCTGCTCCCTCTGTTACCGGTTTCGGCCCAGGACCGATGCGTTGAGAACAGGCCCCATATACCAAACCGCGGTCAAATGGCGGGGGAACTCGCTTTTCTCCGTGAAGAACTCATATTTGCCACTGACCCGGACCACATCAGCTTTTTGACCCGGGAGATCCGCACACTGGAGCGGCGGCTGAACACGGATGCCGTGGTCGGGTTGGGAAATGGCTGGATCGCCGATATGCCCAACTCCTGCATCCTTTACATTTCCGCCTCCAACGAGCCGGTCATGGGCACGCGCATCTATCTCTTTGAGTCGCCCTCGCCAGTCGAGGTTTCCGGAGGGCTCGGAGCCGTCGTGACCGACGGCCCGGCGCGCATCCGCAGCGGCCCCGGGCTGGAACATTCCGGCCTGGCCTGGTGCGCCACCGGCGCGGCGCTGACGGTCTTCCCGCCCGCCGTGGACAACTGGTTGCCCGCCAGTTGCTACGGGGCCAACGGCTGGATATACGCGCCTCTGGTGCACTACGATGACGCGCCGTCCCAACCCGGTCCTGCGCCCG
>DAOUIB010000055.1:0-6379 GCA_034428275.1 Anaerolineae bacterium | reverse complement strand
GTACAACATTCCGAAATCCCGGCACGCTGTACGGGCGACTTATCAAGTCGCCCGCCGTAGCCCACAACGCCCGATGCGCGGATCTGCCTGTGGGCGACATGGTATGTCGCCCCTACACCATTCCGAAATCCCAGCACGCTGTACGGGCGACTTATCAAGTCGCCCGCCGTAGCCTGCAACGCCCGATGCGCGGATCTGCCCGCGGGCGACATGGTATGTCGCCCCTACAACATTCCGAAATCCCAGCACGCTGTACGGGCGACTTGTCAAGTCGCCCGCCGTAGCCTGCAACGCCCGATGCGCAGACCTGCCCGCGGGCGACATGGTATGTCGCCCGTACAACTATCATAAATCCCTGTAGGGGCAGCGAGGGCATCAGCCCGAAGCATCCCGTACGGGCGACTTGTCAAGTCGCCCGGCCGGCCCGAAGCATCCCGCAGGGACGACTATTCGTAGCAGCGAATCCCGAAAAGCGATGCCGGCACCGCGCCTTCGGTCGCCAGCAACTCGACCTGCAGCCGGTCCGTGACCAGGGGCTCGTCCAGACGCACGCGGTTGATGGTCTGGTGGTTGTCTTCGCACTCGGCCACGCAGCGGCCCTCGCCATCCAGAATGCGCCAGTGCGTCACCATGAAGGGCACGACGTTCTCCGGGTGGCCCATCAGGGTGGTCTCCATGGCGTGGTCGCTGTCAGAATCAAAGGTCAGCACGATCTCGCGGATGGAACGCGGCGCGTCCCAGTGCAGACTCAGCGTGGGCCGCGGGTCAGCGGGGTCGGCCACCCAGGCGTTGACGCCGGTGGTGGGCCGGCCGAGGCCGTCGCTGACGTTGCCGGGGTCGAAGGCGTCGATCACCGGGCGAATCGCCATCGCCAGGTTCTGCCCGGCGGGGCGGCGCGGCGGCGTCCAGAACTCGAAGCCGTCCACGCCGATGTCCTCCGGCGGCTGCTGGTCGCGCCAGTGCCGCAGCGAGAGCAGGCCGCTGAGCCGCTCCTCGCTCAGATGGGCGTGGACCTCCGCGTTGGCCATCAGACAGTAGAAGAGGTACTGGTCTTCGTCCACGCTGACGTCGAAGTCGGCCGTCACCCTCTGGTTGGGCCCGGCATCCAGCTCGATGTCCTGCGCGCCCAGGGTCACGTTGGGCGTGTAGTTGCCGATGCGCTCGCTGGCGCGCAATTCGAGGCGCAGCGTCGTCGGCTCGTCGACGTCGACCACGAAGTCCACTTCCGGGACCGGGCCGGCGGCAACGGGCAACATCTGCGCGAGGGAACGCTCCAATTGCTGCAGCGGCCCGTTATCCGGCAGACCTTCAAGGCAGTACTTGCTGCTGGCGCCGATGCGCGCCCGCTGCACGAGGTCTTCGTCATCCTCAAGGCGCAGGCCGGGGATATGCTGGCCGGCGCGCATCAGGTCGCGCTGCAGCCGCGCCATGTTGACGTCGCGCGGCAGCAGGCCCTCCTCCAGACACTGCGCGGCGGCCATGCCGATCGCCTGGGCTGCGTTGGCCAGGGTCAGCATGACGCGGGTGGAGCCGAAGGCCACGTGCGAGACGCTCATGATGCGCCCGCCGATGAAGAGATTGTCGATGTTGCGCGCGTAGAGCGTGCGGTAGGGGATCTGGTAGACGCCCTGCGCGTGCCACTGGTCGCAACCGGGCCGCTCGCTGAAGACGCCGTCGGCCGGGTGCAGGTCGATCGACCAGCCGCCAAAGGCGATGGCGTCGTCATGCCGGCGCTGTTCGATGACGTCCTGCTGGATCATCATCGTGTCACCCTCGAAGCGGCGGCTTTCGCGCTTGCCGGGGATGTGCCCCACCCACTCCAGGGTCAGGTTGTCGGCATCCGGGAACTCGCCCGAATTCTTGATGTAATTCCACACGCCGTAGACCACGCGCCACAGCTGCCACTTGATGGTCTCGGTCTCGTGCACCGTGTCGAGGCGCCCGCCATACTCGATCCACCACAGCCGGCAGCCGTCGGTCTTCGTGTTAAAGCTGCGGAAGCGCGGAATCTCGCTGATGTCTTCGAGGGCGTAGCGCGGCGGCACGAAGCGCACCGGCCGACCCAGGTCCTTGCTGTAGAAATAGATGGAGTGGCCCAGCAGGTAGCCGTACTCCTCACCGGGCGCGAACTTCTCGCCAAACTCGTCGGCCGCTTCGGCGCCCATGCGGAAGGCCGCGCCCGACTGGAAGGCAACCACGCCATCCCCCGAGGAATCGCAGAAAAGCGG
Source organism: Anaerolineae bacterium (assembly GCA_034428275.1). Taxonomy (GTDB): domain Bacteria; phylum Chloroflexota; class Anaerolineae; order Aggregatilineales; family Phototrophicaceae; genus JAGWBD01. Next base: position 4,151 of record DAOUIB010000055.1, on the reverse strand, counting down.
CGCATGCAGGTCGTAGAGCGTCGAGTTCTGGCTGCAGAAGGCCTGCACGCTCTCGATGCTGTCGCTGCCCCGCTTGCGCGTGACGTGGGCGCTGGTGTTCAGCAGCAGGGTGATGTTGGGCTCGTCGAGCACCTTCTCCAGCAGCACGGTATCGAAGATGAGCGCGTTGCCCTCCGGGTTGCGGTACATGTTCTCGACGAGAATCTCGTCGATGACGCCGCCCTCGCGCGCCCAGCGGTTGTTGTTGTTCATGTGCGCGGTGGCGCCCAGGCCCCAGAGCCGCACCTCGCTGGAGGCGTTGCCGCCCAGCACCGGCCGGTCCTGCACCAGCACGACCTGCGCGCCGGCGCGCGCCGCGGTCAGCGCGGCGCAGGTACCCGCCAGGCCGCCGCCCACCACCACCAGGCCGACGTCCAGGCGTTTCGTCTTCAGTTCGCGTACGTCCGGGCTGAACGGTTCGCTGACCATCCGCGGCCAGTGTTCGGGCATGGTCTTCTCCTGTGTGAGTCTTTCAGTGACCGTGGCGGTCCGTCTCGATGTCGTGCTGCTCGCACCAATCGTTGAGCGGATTGTGGTAGCCGGAGGGCTTGAAGGTCTCGGTCTCCTCCATGCGCTCGCCGACCAGGAAGCGCTGGTAGTCATCCAGCTTGTCGACGAAGTCGCGCGGCTGCACCAGATAGTCCATCGGCCGCAGCCACTGGTAACAGTAGCCGATCATGACGGCCTTGCGCGTGTTGGGGCTGAAGTTGGGCGCGCCGGCGTGCCAGGTGCGGTATTCGAAGAGCACGCAGTCGCCCGGGTTGAGCGAGGGCTCGATGGCGCCGACCGGGTCCGGCTGACCTTCCGGGATCACGACGCGCTCCTTCAGGTTGTTGCTGCCCGGCAGGAACATGGTCACGCCGGATTTCGGCCGGCTCTGGTCCGTGAGGTAGTAGGCGCACTTGAGCCCCATGCGCGGGTACTGCGAGTGGCCCAGGTCGAGCGTGGTGCGGCCGTTGTCGCGGTGCCAGCCGGGCGCGCGTTTGTCGGGGCTGGTGCCCGGCAGTTCCGGCTTGCTGTAGATCAGGTGGCTGGTCGAGAGCTGCAGGTTGGAGCCGAAGAGTTGCATCACCAGCGGCAGGATCACGGGATGCGTGATCAGCGGGATGAAGGCGTCTTCGTGCGTGACGACGTTGCGGAAGCTGTCGTAGATTTCGTCGTCGATCTGGCGGTCGCGCGTCTCGTCGGAGGCGATCAGACGGTCGCCGGCCTCGATCAGGCGCCCGACCGCCTCGCCGTCGAGCGCGTTGCGCACGACAAGGTAGCCCTCCTCGTAGAACTGACGCCGGTCTTCCTCACTGACGGGATGATACTCAAGCATTGCTGCCAACCTCATTTGCCTCAGGTATAAGTGAAATACGCGCTCGCCTGACAGTCGCGGTCGGCGCTGACGCGCACCCAGTGCGCGCTGTAGCCGGTCGGGAAGACATGCGGCAGGTAAGCGCCTGGCGCGACCTCCAGTTCAGTATAGCCGGCCCATTCGCCATCTCCCATAAAGTCCACTTCCACGCGGAAGCGCACGCCTGTTTCGGCGTCGTGACGCAAATGCAGCGTCTTGTGCTCGAAGCCGGTCATCAGGTAGGGGTCGGAGGGCTCGCCGGCGCGGACAGCCGCGCGCCACCAGGGGCCGCCCCAGCCGGCCGGCTTGCCGAAGCCCCACAGGTCGTCGGTCTTGCCGAACCACAGGCCCGACTGCGGCTCACCGGCCAGATGATTGGCGCTACCGTGCGGGCTGGCGTTGTCGGCGCCCAGCACCAGCAGCCCGCGCCAGGCGCAGAAATCGCCCAGCACCCAGAGATGCGTCGAAATCGGCCGCACGCCCCAGATGCGCACACCGTAGGCCCAGGGCGAGAGTTCGTAGAAGATGCCGTGGCAGTCCATGATGAAGCGCTCGTGGTCGACCTCGCGAATGCGCGGCCACTCCGTCTGCCACATGTGGTCGAAGCAATGGCTGCCCTTGGGCAGGCGGTAGCGGCGCCACTGACCGTCGGCCTCGGTGTAGACCTGCAGGATGGCCGAGGCCTGGTCCCAGCCCATGGCGAAAATCGTGCCGCTGAAGTCGCCGCGGCCGACAACCTCGATGAAGGGCGCGCGCTCGATGATGCGCCAATGCTCGCCGTCCCATTCGGCCAGGCGGCCGGCCATGCCCTCGCCGCGGAAGTCGCGCTCGTCGTAGCTGTTGTTGACGACCACCACGCGGCCGAAGTTGCTGTAGCCGGCCTTGAAGTGCGCGTACTTGTGGTCCGGCACACCCAGCTCGCGCGTCAGGTCGGCGAGGAAAGTGGCCTCCAGGCTGTGGACGTCCAGTTCGTAGAACTCGCCTTCCATGCCCAGTATGTAGACCTTGTTCTCCGGGTCATGCAGGTGGCGCATGGTCGAGCACAGACGCACGTCGACCAGGCTCTCGATGGTGCGCACGCGACGTTCCGTATCAATGACGTGCGGCCCGATGAAGAGCTGGTTGGAGTGCCAGTGCAGCATGCGGTTGGTGTAGGTGCCGACGCGGCTCTGCGGGTGCTTCACCATGCGCAGGTCGGCGTCGATCTCGTAGAGGCCGGTGCCGACGCCCGAGGCCGACTTGTGCGAAACGTAACTGATCGCCCAGAGCCGGTCGGCCCAGGCGAAGAGCGCGCCCACGCCGCACTCCGTGCGCGGCGGTCCGGGCTGTGCCTTCAGAGCCAGAGAAGGCACGACACCGCTGATTTGCAGAAGTTGGCTCATGTTGTTACGTCCTCCTGTGTCACGCTGCCCTCACCCTAAATCCCTCTCCCGGGGGGAGAGGGACTTTAACGCAGAGCAGAATGGCGTCCGGATTCTTGCCAACAACATAAATCGTCGTGAAGGCGAAGTGCAAAGCCAATCGCTCTTGATGCCGCTGAGTCTCCCCTTCTCCCTGAAGGAGAGGGGGAGACTTGCAGGTGTGAATCTCTTGCCAGACAAGGTCATGAGTTGTCAGTCCATCCATTGTAGTTAAAGTCCCTCTCCCTGAGGGAGAGGGATTTAGGGTGAGGGCCGTATTGCCGCGCCGCCCTCACCCCCCGAATACTTTCCCACCGCCGAGAGGTGTCGTAGGGGCGACATATCATGTCGCCCGCCGCGTCGCCGACGAATTCAGGTCCGCGCCTGACGGGCGACTTGATAAATCGCCCCTGCACGGTAAAGGGAGCCGGGGGTTAAGGCCCACCCACCGTCTCCAGCCACTCCCTCAGCAGCGCCAGCATCTCCCGCGCCCGACCCGGCTCGCGCGCCAGGGCGTCATCCAGCTCCCAGGGGTCGCCGCGCGTGTCGAAGAGCTGCAGCGCCTGCAGCGGGTCGCGCCGCGCCACCAGTTTCCAGCCATCCAGCAACGCGCAGAGCAGATCGCCGCATTCGCTGAAGAGCGGCCGTTCCTCCAGTTGCCCGCCGCGCAGCGCCGGCAGCAGCGAGCGCCCCGGCGCGTCAGGGTCCGGGTCGGCGCCGGCCAACTCCAGCAGCGTGGGCAGAAAGTCGACCGTGCCCACCGGCGTCGCGCAACGCCGACCCTGCCTCTGGCCCGGCAGCCGGACCAGCAGCGGCACGCGCAGGGATTCATCGTACATCACGCCCTTGCTGAAAAGCCCGTGAGCGCCGTTCATCTCGCCGTGGTCGGAGGTGAAGAAGAGCGCCGTGCGCTCCGCCAGCCCGCAATCCTCCAGCGCGGCCAGCAGACGTCCCAGGGCCGCGTCCAGTTGCGTGATTTCGCCATAGTAACGCTCGCGAAAGGTCTGCAGGTCGTAGTCCGCGTCCCATTGCGGCATGCGATACCAGGCCGCGGGATCGACGTTGGGCTCGATCATCAGGTCGCGGCCGGCGTAACGCGCCAGATAGTCCGGCGGCGGCATGCAGGGCGGATGCGGCGCCTGGTAGGAGACGAAGAGACAGAAGGGCTGCGGCAACTGCGGCAGCCAGTCCTGCGCGATGGCCGTAAGGCCGTCGCTTTCGTGCCCTGCCAGGGGCTGCGCCTCGTCGGATTCGTCCGTCCAGAGGCGACCGCGCCAGTGATCGACGTGGTGGCTCTCCCAACCGGCGAAGCGCTGAAAGCCGCCGCGCTCCTCCGGCAGCACCGCCCGCTCGCGCTGCGGCTGGCCGCCCAG
>DAOUIB010000054.1:0-1567 GCA_034428275.1 Anaerolineae bacterium | reverse complement strand
CAAGCCGGGAAGAGTTCCCGCACCCTCAGGGAAAAGCCGGGCAGCGTCGCGCCGCCCTCGATGGTCTCGTCCTCGCCCAGGGTCTGGACCGGCTCACCGGCGCGGTGAAGTTCTACCTGGCGTTCATCCGTATCGACCAGCCAGACTATCTGCGTGCCGTGCTCCAGGTAGCGCGCGGCCTTCGCGCGCAGTTCACGCCAGGTGTTGCTGTCGCTGCGGATTTCCACGGCCAGCAGCGGCGCCTCTGTCGGAATGGACTTGCCGCGCGCGCGGTGGACACAAACGTCCGGTTGACAGCGCCAGTCGCCAAAGTCCAGGGTGAGTTCACTGCCGGCCATATAGCCCGGCAGCGCACCGGTCCACAGCCAGAGTGTCAAATGCGTTCCAGTCAGAGTCTGCGTGTTGCCGTGATCGGGCATTGGCGTCATGGTGACGACATCCCCTGCGGCGTTGAATTCGAAGTGGGTGTCGGGATTGGCCGCGACCAGGGCGAGGTAGTCGTCCATGCTCATGTCGGCGAAGGTCGCGATGATTTTGCCGTCGGCGACGCGGGTGGGCGCTGTGGTGGCTGCCATGTTGGACTCCGGTGGTCTTTCCCGCCCAAAGTATAGCAGGGCCTGGTCCTGCCCGGGCGCCATGCGTGAATCGAGGGCGCCCCTGATACTGTCCCTTGCGCCCGCCAGGTGCGCCCGCCGCCGAAAGACGAAGGGCCTGGGGAAGTTGGGGCAGGGGCCCTGCAGGTCGTCCCGGCCGCTCCTCGACCGTTTTGCGCCCGGAACGCGCGAACGCTAACATCGTGGGGATCAGCGGCAGCAACCCCGTCTGCGGGACAAGAGGTGATGCAAGGCGCACTGAAGCCCGGCGCGGCGCAACGCCTGGCGAACACCCTGTCACAGCGCAAGTGGCGCGATGCGGGTATCGCCTACCTCTTCATTTTGCCCTTTCTGCTGCTCTATCTCCTGTTCACCTTCCTGCCCATCCTGCAAGGCTTCTGGATCTCGCTGCACAAGTGGGACGTCATCGGCAGCAACGTCCGCTTCATCGGGCTGCGCAACTACCAGCTGCTGCTACAGGACAAGCTGTTCTGGTCTTCGCTGGAGCACACCGCCTTTTTTGCCCTGCTGGCCGGGCCGGGGTTGATCATCGTCGGCCTGGCGCTGGCCCTGCTGCTCAACCGCCCCATCCGCGGCATCGGCATCTACCGCACCCTCTTCTACATGCCCAATATCCTCTCGGTGACGGTCGTCGGCCTGGTGTTCGCGCGCGTTTTTGCGCCGGCGGATCGCGGCCTGGTGAACGTGGTGCTCGATTCCGCCGGCGGGCAGCCGCGCTCCTGGCTGCTGGACGTCGCGCTGGCGATGCCCACCATCGCCGTCACCAAGATCTGGTGGTCGGCCGGCTTCAACATGTTGATCTTCCTCGCCGGCCTGCAAGACATCCCCCAGGAACTTTACGAGGCCGGGCGCGTCGATGGCGCCAACCCCTGGGTGCTCTTCCGCCACATCACGCTGCCCGGGCTGCGGCGACCGATGCTCTTTGTGCTGGTGCTGCAGGTGATCGCCTCGGT
>DAOUIB010000053.1:0-3312 GCA_034428275.1 Anaerolineae bacterium | reverse complement strand
ACACTGTACACGTATGCAGTGTTCTGACCTTGAGGGTAGCACAAGAACAGTCAAGATATCTCTCTTTTGCTTATGTAGTATTGAAGGCATTCTGACGGTCGGGAATGCCGAGATCCGCAAGGGCATCCAGATCCCGGTCATTTCCCAGCCAGCTTGTGACACGAGCCGCAAATTCGATGCGGTCAGACGTGGAGAGCCCGTAGCTGTCCTGCGGGAAGCCGGGTCTCGTATAGACAGCGCTCAACCACAAGGGCGTCATGACCAGCAGGACGTTGCCCAGGACCAGCAATACCGGGGTCATCAGCGTCACAAGCAGATTGGCGAGCCGGGTCACGTCGCCGGGCCATCCGACGCCGCGTGGTAACGCAGGTAGTCCAGCACAAAGGGGTTGCTGCGGCGTTCCGCGCCGATGGTGGTAGGGCCCATGTGGCCCGGCAAGACGCGCGTTTCGTCCGGCAGGGCAAACAGGCGCCTGGTGATGGAACGCATGAGGGTGTGCAGGTCTGCGTTGGGGAAGTCCGTCCGTCCGATGCTGCCGGCGAACAGGCAGTCGCCACCAAACAGGACGGCAGTTTCCGGCTGATAGAAGGCGACGTGGTCCGGCGCATGCCCTGGCGTATAAATGGAGCGCAACTCGATGCCGGGCAGACCGCAGGATTCGTCGGCGTCTGTCAGGAGACGGTCCGGGACGGGCAGGGCAGGAAAGAGTTGCTGCAGGACGGGATCATGGATACCTCCGTCCTGCAGGCGTGGAGAAGCCTTGTGAATGCAAAGCGGTGCTGAAGTAAGTCTCACTAAATCTGCCGCGGCCATCACATGGTCCAGATGGCCGTGAGTGATCAGTATGCGGGATATTTTCCAGCCGGCCGACGCCGCTTCCGCAACCAGGCGTTCTGCGTCGTCCACGGGGTCGATGACGATCGCCTCCCCTGTGGCATGATTTCCAATGATATAGGCGTTGGTCGCAAATGCGCCCAGCGCAAGTGTCAGGACTTCAGGCGCCAACTGACTCTCCATTCGGCTTGCTTCGACGCCACCAAATGTGCCACAGGAGACGGATTTCGGACATCCCCAGCAAAAGGGCGCTGAGAAGGAATACCGCGGCGCCGATCAGCACCTGCAACATGACCTGCAGGGCGTCGCCGGCGATACCTCCGGGCAGCGGGAGCAGGGAGAGCAGGGGGGTTGTCAGCACGATTGCCAGCGCCATCAAGAGACTCGCGGCCGTCGTCCTGAGCAGGGTCTGTGCCAGCGCGTTCTCCTGTATGCCGCGCCAGCGCCGGCGCAGTATCCAGAGTAACACGGCGACTTCAAAGGCCGTCCCCAGGGAATTCGCGAGGGCCAGACCGGCCACGCCCCGGTCGAGGTCCTGAAGTGGCAGCAGGGCGAGGGGCCCGGCGGGAATTCCATTGTTTTCTGCCAGCAACACCCCGCTGAAGAGAAAGGCGCCGGCAAGATTGATCGTCGCCCCGCCCAGAGCCGCCCACAGCGGCGTGACAGTGTCCTTGTCCGCATAGTAGCTGCGGGCAACCACCTCAAGCACGGAATGAACGACAAGGCCAAGCGCGAAAAAGCGCAGGGTGGACGTGACCAGGGTAGAGGCTGAAGCATCGAAGGCGCCGCGCTCCAGCAAGCCGACGATCGCTTGCCCCAGCAGGATCAGTCCGACGGCGGCGGGAATGCTGGCGACCAGAATGAAACGCAACGCACCGGCCATGAAGTCTCGTTTGCCATCGTCATCCCCGAGTTCACTGAGCGCCGCCAGGGTGGGGAATATCACCGTGCCCATCGCCGTTCCAATGAGCGTTTGCGGGATCTGCATGACACGCCAGCCCCAGCTGAGGGCGCTGACCGACCCCTCTCCCAATCTGGAGGCGATGTTGTTCATCACCAGGAAATTGAGGCTGAAGACCCCGAGGCCGGCGATGCGGGGCAACATCAGCCTCAGTATTTCGCGCAACCGCGGGTCCGTGGGATCGATCAGGGGCCACCAGCGCGCCCGAAAGTGCAGTAACCCCGGCACCTGGATTCCCAGGTGCAGCAGGGCCCCCAACACGGCGCCCCAGGCGATGCCATAGATGCCGATTGTCGGAATCAGGAAGATGACGCCAAAGAGGATGCCGACGTCATAGAGCACCGGCGCGAGGGCCGGCAAAAGAAAGTGATTGTGGCTTTGCAAAATGCCCATGCACAGCCCGCTGACCGAGAATATCAGGGTCGTCAGCAGCAGGATTCGCATCAAAACGACCGTCTGTTCCCGGGCTTCGGCGTCAAAGCCCGGGGCCACCAGATTGGCCGTCAACCAGGGTGCGCCGATGAAGGTCAGGAGACTCAGCAACAGCGTTACCAGGAAGACCGAGTTGATGACGAGGGACGCTGTGCGCCATGCGCCCTGCCTGTCGCCCCGGGCCAGCAGGCCGCTGAAGACCGGAATGAAGGCGTGAGCCATCGCGCCACCGGCGATGAGGGTGTATATCAGTTCCGGCAGTCCGTTGGCGGCAACATAGGCGTCGTAGTCGCTGCTGAGGCCGAACACCTGGGCGATGACGACTGTCTGGACGAGACTGATGAGCTTGGCGCCGGAAAAGGCCAGAATCACCAGCAAGGTGGAGCGCGCCAGTCTGCGTCGGTGGCGCGCGGGAGATTCCCCTGCCTGTTGTGCAACCAATTTACAGCGCCGCCAACGCCGCGCGCGCCTCGTCATAGAAGCGATTTAGCTGAATCGCCTGGGTGTAGGCGTTGCGCGCGCCCTGCAGGTCACCGCGCTGTTGCATGACGCGGCCTTGCCAGTACCAGGTCTCTTCGACAAAGCGCGCGCCATTGCCCATATTGACACTGACCAGCGCCTGAACGTCGTCCAGGCGTCCGGCATGGAAATAGGACTCGAAGGGGCCGAACTGGTACCAGGTCATGCGCCAGGGAAGCGTCCCGATGCGACGCGCCTGATCGAAGGCGGTGGCCGCCTCGGCGTGCCGGCCCAGTCGAACCAGCGAGCTGCCCATGTTGAACCAGGCAAAGGCGTCCTGCCGGTCCGCGCGTGCTTCGTCCCTCGCGGTCTCCAGGGCAACTTCTGCAGCGCCGGCAGGAGTCACCAAATCTCCAAGAATTCGGCGCAACGTGCCTTCCTGTTCCGGCTTGTACAGAACTATGAAACTGCGGTTGAAGGGTTGCCAGTTGCCATCCAGTTCATCATAGCTTTCCGTCATCCCGGCAGAGTCTTCGCCGTCACCCAGGAAACTGTCATAGAGCCAAAACGTCTCGGAATCATCGTGGTAGGCGACGAGGGTCTGGTAATGGCCCAGCCAGTCATAT
>DAOUIB010000052.1:0-3189 GCA_034428275.1 Anaerolineae bacterium | reverse complement strand
GTCAGGCGCATGTCCGTGTAGACGCCGACCAGGTGCTTGCCGCGCGCGTAGGAATAACCCAGTTCCCAGGCGGTGCCGTCGTCGCTGGTGACGCCGTTCAGGTTGGCGATCACGAGGTCCGCCCGTTCCAGATTCTGCACGTCCCAGTGAAAAATCTTCTCGGGGTCGAATGTGTCGCCGCTGTCGGGCGACTGATCGCGATGCGGCAAAAAGGTCGCGAAGCCCGCCGCCTCGGCCACCGCGTTGATCTGCTCGTCGAACCAGCGTTCCCCCTCGTTGAAGAGCGGGCCGGCAATATATGCGTACATCGCTGTCTTCCTGTCTCTGACCTTCCCGCGATTATCCACATTCCCTGGCCGCGCGTCAGTCCGCGCCCCTGTGATTTACGCGCCCGGGCTGCCATAATGCTGCCCATGAAACGCTGTGGGAAACTCCCGTTCTGACTCCCCTGATCATATGGCCGCTGCCGGCGCCGCGGCGGCAGGCCGCCTTCGACCTGCCCGGGGTCATCGACGCCGCGCTGGCGCACGCGCCGGCGGGCTTGCAGGAGGGCGACGTTCTGGCCGTCTCCAGCAAGTACGCGGCCATCAGCGAAGGCCGCGTGCTGCGTCTGGCCGACGTGGAGGTCTCGCCGCAGGCCCTCGCCCTGGCGCGACGCTACCGCATGCAGCCGGTCATGGCGCAACTGGTGCTGCAGGAAGCCGACCACGTCTTCGGCGGCATCGAAATGGGCTTTCTGCTGACCGTCAAGTGCGGCATCCTTTCGCCCAACGCCGGCCTCGATCGCTCGAACATCCCCGCAGGCCAGGTGGTGCTCTTCCCCGCCCGTCCCTACGCGACGGCCGCGCGCCTGCGCGAGGCGCTGCGTCAGCGCCAGGGCGTGAACGTCGGCGTGGTGCTGACCGACAGCTGGCTCGTCCCGGGCCGCCTGGGCACCAGCGGCGTGGCCCTGGCGACGGCCGGCTTCCGGCCTGTGAAGGACGAACGCGGCCAGCGCGATCTCTTCGGCAATCCCATGACCGTCACGCAACGCGGCATGGCGGATACCATCAGCGCCGCGGCGCAACTGGTGATGGGCGAGCGCGACGAGGCGACGCCGCTGGCCGTCCTGCGCGGCAGCGGGGTGGACCTCGACGACGAGCCGGTCTCGCCCGCGGACGTGGCCATCCCCTGGCAGCAATGCATTTACGTGGAGTCGCTGACGCGCGGGCTGCTGGCGGATGACGCCGCCACCCTTCCCGGCTCCTCCGCCGCGGAGGCCGTCAGGGCATGAGTCGGCTGCGGGACCTGGGGGTCGAGCCGGGGCGGCTGCCGCCGGGCCGCCACAACGCCATCACGGACGTGCCCGGCGTACGCGTGGGGCACACGACGCTGATCAGGGGTGAGGGACCACTGCAGGAAGGTGTCGGCCCCCTGCGCACGGGCGTGACCGCCGTGCTGCCCCATGGCGGCAATACCTATCGCGACAAGGTCGCCGCGGCGGTTTACTCCTTCAATGGCTACGGCAAGGTGATGGGCTTCGAGCAGATCCGCGAGCGCGGCAGCCTGGAGACGCCCGTCCTGCTCACCAGCAACCTCAGCGTGGCGCGCGCCGGTGACGCCCTGATGAGCTACATGCTGCGGCAGAACCCCGATATCGCCCTGACCACCGGCACGGTCAACTGCGTCGTCGGGGAATGCAACGACGGCATGCTCAGCGACGCCCGCGGCCGCCATATCCGGCCGGAGCACGTCTTCGCGGCCATCGAAGGCGCGTCCGGCGGGCCGGTGGCGGAAGGCAACGTGGGCGGCGGCACGGGCACGACCTGCTACCAGTTCAAGGGCGGCATTGGCACGGCCTCGCGTCGGCTGCCCGACGCGGGCTACCTGGTCGGCGCGCTGGTACAGGCCAACCACGGCAAACGTGAGGAACTGATGGTGCTCGGCGTGCCGGTGGGGCTGGCGCTGGCGGACGAGGAGATGCCGCGCCACAACCCCGGCTCGATCATGATCGTGCTGGCCAGCGACGCGCCGCTGGACGCGCTGCAACTGACGCGCGTGGCGAAGCGCGCCACCCTCGGCCTGGCGCGCACCGGCACGGTCAGCCACGACCAAAGCGGCGATTTCATCATCGCCTTCGCCAGCGGCACGCGCATCCCGCACGAGCCGGAGGACCTGCTGTTCCAGGCACCCCGACTGCATGATCGCAGCGACATTCTCGATTCGCTTTTCCTGGCGACGGTGGAGGCGGTGGAGGAGGCCATCCTCAACGCGCTGCTGGCCGCCGAGACCATGACCGGCCGCGACGGTCTGGTCGTGCCCGCCCTGCCGCCTGACCGGCTCTGCGAGCTATTGCGACGCCACGGTCGCCTCTGAACGTCAGTCCCTCTGCGGCGGCGGAAACAGTTCGCTCACACTGACGCGGAAGCCCGGCAGCGTCTCGCCGCCTTCAAGGACTTCCCCGGCGGACAGGGTCTGCGCAGCCTCACCCGCGCGACATAGTTCCAGCGAACGCGTCTCCGGGTAGACCAGCCACACCATTTGCGTGCCGCGCTCCAGATAACGGGCGGCCTTCGCGCGCAACTCGCGGCGCGGGTTGCTTTCGCTGCGAATCTCCACCGCCAGCAGCGGCGCTTCTCGCGGGATGGGCTCGCAATCCCCTGGCTGGATAGCCACGTCGGGCCGGCAACGCCAGCCACCAATTTCGTGGACCACCTCTGTCGCGGCGCGGTAACCTGGCAGGGCGCCGCCTCGGAGCCACAGCTTGAGCAACATGACAATTTCGCCCTGGGTATCTCCATGGACCCACTTCGGTGACATTTCAACGACGTCTCCCCGGGCATCGAATTTGTAGTGGCGTTCGGGGTTGCGCTCAACCAGCGCAATGAATTCTTCCATGGTTATGCGACTGGCGTGAGCGACGGGAGCTTCAACGACCATGTCTGCTCTCCGGTATCTCGTCGTTCCTATTGTACCCGCTGCGTCACGCAGAGGCGTTTGACTTTCCCAGGGTGTCAGTTAACTGGCGGCGGGAAGACCTCATCCACTCTGACGCGGAAGCCCGGCAGCGTCGCGCCGCCCTCAAGGACATCCCTGCCAGACAGGGTCTGCGCAGACTCGCCCGCGCGATGTAGTTCCAGCGAACGCGACTCCGGGTAGACCAGCCACACCATTTGCGTGCCGCGCTCCAGATAGCGAGCGGCCTTCGCG
>DAOUIB010000051.1:0-1635 GCA_034428275.1 Anaerolineae bacterium | reverse complement strand
CGGGCGCCCGGCAGGGGAAATCCATGGCCGCCGGCAGCATCCGCCCCGCCCGTCGGAGCGTCAGCGCCGGACGCGGGCAATTTCAGCGGAGCGGGGATGGACGCGGGCGAGGCCCTGAAGTTTGACGAGGCGGAACTGCGCGCCAACCGCGAGGGACGCCTCAGCGCGCGCCAGCGCAACCGGGTCTTTGCGCGTCGCCGCCGGCTGATCGTCGTCCTCGCCCTGCTGACCCTGCTGATCGGCCTGCTGGCCGCCAGCGTCATTCTCGGCCTGCTGCCCGGCGCAACGGCGGAGGGCATCGTGCTGGCCCTCGGCGCCGAGGCGCTGACGGCGGGCCTCGCCTTTCTGCTGTGGATTCTCTGGCAACGCTTTCGCGCCCTGCTCGCGCCCGGTCTGGTGCACTGCGTCAGCGGCCCGGTCACCTGCTACGTGTTGCGCGAGCGCCGCACGGACGACATCGCCGGCCGGCCCGGTTCGCGCACCGGTTACTATCTGCGCGTGGCGGAGCAGGAATTCGCCGTATCCGAGGCGCTGCTGGCCGCCATCGAGGATGGCGCGACCTGGCGGCTTTACTATGTGGCGCGGCCCCATACCTTGCTCAGCATGGAGCCGGCGCCGGATGACGGGAGCTCATGAACGACGATAACCCCGCGGCCCCCAACGCCGACGATGCGCCCCGCGAGCTCCTGCGGGTGCAGGGCCTCGGCTACAGGTACGGGTCCTTCCACGCGCTCAGCGACGTGTCCTTCCAGGCCGGCGCGGGCGAACTGATCGCGCTCGTCGGGCGCAACGGCGCCGGCAAGTCCACGCTGTTGCGCTGTATCGCCGGCTGGTCGCGCGCCAGCGACGGCGAGGTGCACATCATGGGCCAGGCGCTGGCGGAAAACGAGCGCCAGGCGCGCGAGCACGTGGTGCTGCTGCCGGATACACCGCCCTTTTATGACGAGTTGACCGCCTGGGAGCATCTGCAGTTCGCGGCGCAGTCGCATGGCTGGCGCGACTGGGAGGACGAGGGCGAGGACCTGCTGGAGCGCTACGGCCTCTTCAACAACCGCGACGCCTTCCCCTTCGCCTTCTCGCGCGGCATGCGCTACAAGCTGGCCATGTGCATGGCGCTGCTGGTCGAGCCCAAAATCCTGCTGATGGACGAGCCCCTCGGCCCGCTGGACCCCGTCTCCGCCGACGAGTTGTGGATTGAACTCAACCGTCACCGCAACGAAGGCATGACGATTCTGCTCAGCAGTCACCAGTTGCCGCATGAAGCCTGGCCCGATCGCTATCTCATCATGGAACAGGGCGAGATCATCGGCCAGGGCACGCCGGACCAGTTGCGCGCCTCGCTGGGCCTTGGCGCGGACGACCCCCTGACCCTCGACAGCATGCTGCGCGCCGCGCTGCGCCGCCGCCGCAACACACGCGGGCCCGATGACGCCGCTGCCGCTGACTGACCTGCGCATCCTTTTCGGCCTGCGCTGGCGGCAGTTTCGCTCCGGCGCGGTCTTCTGGCTGCGCCTGCTGGGCTACGACGCCCAGGCGAGTTCCTGGATGCAGCGGGTCTACGTGCTTTATCTGCTGGGCATCGGCTCGATCTGGTTCTTCGCCATGTGGGCCTGGGGCCATGACCTCGCCCTGTCG
>DAOUIB010000050.1:0-15784 GCA_034428275.1 Anaerolineae bacterium | reverse complement strand
GGATGACAGTGCCACAAAATAGGGAAACAAGTGCAATATATATGCACAAGACAGGGGATGAGAGCAGTATATATGCAGCAAGACAGGGGATGAGGGTGGTATATATGCAGCAAGACAGGGGATGAGCGGGCCAGGCGCGTCTGCAATGCTACAATCCGGATTCAGAGACCTTGCACGACCTGAGTCCGCTGCCGCTGCAACTGGCGCCGGACGCGCGCAGCCGCATGGCCCTCGCGCCGGATTTCACCACGCTGGCGCTGGCCGCCAACGGCGTGGACGGCGGCCTGTGGCTCATCGACCTGCAGCGCTTCGCACCCTGTCTTTAGCGCGCTCAGCCATCCAGCGGCGGACAGTCGATGGCCCGCACCACGTCGTCGCGCACCCAGCCGTTGATGCGCGCGCTGGGGCCGGGCTCGTCGCGCACCAGGTACCACAACTGACCATCGATTTCGCTGATCTGCTGGCCGCCGACCTGCATCGTGGCGCCTGGCTCCACCAGGCCGACGCGGCGTGAGGTCGTGGCCGGTTCCGCCCGAATGTTGATGGCCTCGTTGCCGAAATTGCCGATGTAGCAGAGCACCACCGGCGTGGGCGTGATGGTCGGCGTGGCGGTGATGGTCGGCGTGTGGGTAATGGTCGGCGTGGTTGTAGGCGTGGAGGTGGTGGTCGGCGTCCACGTGGCGGTTGGGGTATTGCTGGCCGTCGGCGTCCACGAGGGCGTGACGGTGGGCGTGCCGGTCGGGGTGATGGTGGGCGTGTTGCTCGGCGTCGGCGTGTTGGTGGGCGTGGGCGTGGGCGGCGGATACAGCACGGGGAACCACAGCGGGCGGGACATCAGGGCGACGCCGGCGGCGCCGACAAAAATCAGGCCCACGAGGAGCAGCGTCCGTGTGCGACGGCGGCCGCGACTGCGGCGCATGGCGCGTTCCAGGCGTTGCAGTTCTGTGCGCCGCCCGATGAGGTTGAAGGGCGCTTCGTTGGCGGCCTCCATCCAGGAATCGGCCATTTCCAGGTCGCCGGCTTCGAGCGCGTCCTCGACTCGCTCGAGGTAACGCGTCATCAGTTCGTTGACCACGCTGCGCCAGCGGGCGTCCTGGGAATAGTCGTCCAGGCCGGCCAGCATGCCGCGCGCCTGGGAAAGGTCGTTCTCGAAGTTCTGCGCGACGAGGGCGGCGGCGCGCTCGATGGTCTGACGCGCGTTCTCCATGTCGTTGATCTGGCTGCGCGCGGCCATCGACGCGGCGGCCAGGTCGGCGTCGCCGGGGTCCAGCATCGCGGCCAGTTCCAGCAGGGCGCTGGCCTCACCCGCCAGCTGCAGGCGTTCCTCCAGCGAGTCGGCGTTGTCGTTGCGGGAAAGGGCGATGCGCGCCTGGTCAAAGAGCCGGTTGCGAATGGCCAGCTGGCGCTGGTTGGTGGATTCCATCAACTGGCGCAGGCGCTGGCTGCCAGGCAGGCGCTGGTGCGCGCGCTGGATGACGGTCATGATGTTTTCCAGCTGTTTGGCCTGCTCCTGCAGCGAACCGCTGAGCATGCCCAGTTGCGTGCCGGCCTGGTCGGCATCCTGCTGGACGCGGCGCAGGTTCTCGATGCGTTCCTCCGCCTGGGGGTCGTTGGCGACCACGCGCAGCGCGCCTTCGTACTTGCGCAGCGCCTCGTTCCAGTGGTCGCTCTCCATCAGGCGGTCGCCCTCGTTGAGCAGTTCACGCGCCAGGGCCAGGTCCTGGATTTCGAGCATCGCCTGCTCGGCATCCTTCCAGCTGAGGATGCCGCTGTGTTCGGCGAGGTCGCGCGCCTCGCGGTAGAGGCGTTCGGCCTCGTCGTAGTTGCCGGCCCGCACCAGCGAGTTGGCGCGGTTGTAGGCCACGCGCGCGTCGAAGGGGATGCGGTGGTCCGGCACCACGCCGCGGATCAGGTTGTCCTCGGCTTTCTGACGGTATTCCAGCGCGGCGGGGTTGCCCGGCTGCATGGTCAGGGCGCGATTGGCGAGGTCCACCGTCTGCTGGTACTCGCCGGCGTAGTAGGCCTGGGTCAGGCGGGAGAGCGTGTCCTCGATATCCGGGCCGAACCAGGTCGAACTGTCCGTCGCCGCCGGCCGGGCCGGCTCGTCGACCGTTTCCCCGGGTTCCGGCCCGAAGGAGGGCGTGTAGGACGGCGCTTCCTCCGGCAGGTCCGGGGCTGCGGGCGTTGCCGGCGCTGCCGGCGTCACGTCAGTGTCGTTGCCGGGGGCGCTGGCGCTGGCGGAGACCTTGTGACGCGCGAAGAGGTCGCTGACGCGCTGGCGCGCCTGGCCGCTCCAGGCGCCGGCCTGCTGCAACATGGCGATGGTGTCGGGCGCTTCGGGGTCGAGGGCCAGGGCCTCGGCGAGGATGTCAATGGCCTCGTCGATGTCATCGTCGTCGCCGGCGATTTCGATGCGGATGCGCGCCCGCCGCAGCAGACCGCGCACGGTGGCGGCGGTGGGCGAGGTGGGGTTGCTGATACGCGCCAGTTCGGCGAAAAGCGCCTGGGCGGCGCCCTCGTGCGGGGTGTTGCGCGCGTCCGCCAGCAGGGCGCGCGCCTCGGCCTCAAGTCGCGTCAGCGCGGCCGCGTCGTCGGTCGCCGCCATCAGCCGTCGGCGCAACTCTTCGAGGCGCTCCTGCAGATGGCTCATGGTCAACTCCCGGCACGTTCAGGCTGCGTTATCCTGACGCATTCATTGGGGCGCGTCAAGCACGGCGGACGGGCTCGCCCGGCGGCGAGGGCGCGGCCCGGCGACCGTCGTGCTAGAATGGAGACAGGTTCAACGACGGACGCCGTCATGCCC
Organism: Anaerolineae bacterium; assembly: GCA_034428275.1. Classification (GTDB taxonomy): domain Bacteria; phylum Chloroflexota; class Anaerolineae; order Aggregatilineales; family Phototrophicaceae; genus JAGWBD01. The sequence goes on along the minus strand of DAOUIB010000050.1, from coordinate 12,981 downwards.
GCAACCATCATCCCCGGTTACAAGTTGCTGCTGACCTACGACATTCGCCCGGAGCAGGTGAAGACCTATTACCACTTCGTGCTGAAGGAGTTCGTGCCGGAACTGGAAACGATGGGCATCTATCTGTTTCGCGTCTGGCACGTCGCCTGGGGCGATTACCCCGTGCGGCAACTGGAGTTTGTGACCGAGAGCGAGGAAAACCTGCTCAAACTGTCATCCAGCCGGCGCTTCGAGGATATGGAGACGCGTCTGCAGGAACTGACGACGGACTACGAACGCAAGATCTTGCCCTTTCGCAAGGGCTTTCAGTTTTAGCCGGGCGCGCGGCTATCCCCCGGCGGGCAGCACGCGGAAACTGCAGCTGCCGGATTCCTGCGTGGTGTCGGTGCCGGGGCCGAAGCGACGGTAGCCGTCACTGATGGCCTCGCTCCAGGTCAGCCGGTACGTGATGCGATGGTCGCCGGCCTCCAGCGGGCCGTAACGCACGTACCAGTAGACGTAGGTGTTGCCGTCATCGTGGCGCTCGGGCGGCAGGCGATAGTCGCGCCAATCGTTGAGGGGTTCCCCGTCCACCGTGACTTCGTACATGGCGTTGGCCAGATGGTCCTCGACCTGCGCCCGGGTGCTGGCAAACCAGGTCCACCAGACGTCGATCGTCGAACCGGCGACCAGGCCTTCGGGCGCCGGGAAGCCGTGGTCGGCGTCGTCGCAGTAGGCCAGCACGTCGACGCCGGTGCGCAGGGCGCCGCCGCCCGCCGTCTCACCGGGCCCCTCGGCGGCCAGCGCGGCGGGTTCTGCGACGGTCGCGTCGCTGGCGGCGATGGCGGTGGCGGTCGCCCGCAGGGATTCCACGTCAATCACCGGCAGTTCGCTGACGGGTTCCCCGGCCTCGACGATCAGGCTGGCGGCGACCCAGCCGACCCGGCCGTCGGTCAGTTGCACCTGTTGCCAGCTGGCGTCCTCGTCCTGCGCCAGCAGAATCACGCGTTCGCCCGGCTGCAGGGCCGCCAGGGCGCCGTAACTCACGCCCGGGCCGGAACGCAGGTTGACCGAGCGCACGGCGTCGATCAGGCCGCTGCGGGCCGGTGTGGGGCTGGGCGGGGGCGTTTCGCTGGGGGCCAGGGTGAGGGTCGCGCCCGGGGTCTGCGTCGCCGTGGGCGCCGGAGTCTCTGAAGGAAGGGGCGTCGCCGTAGAGCGCGGCATCAGCGTCACCGTGGGTGGCGCTGCCTGGGGTTCCAGGGCACTGCAGGCTGCCGCGACAAACAGGACTGCCGGCAGCAGCCAAAACCGACGGGGAGCGCTCCTTTTCATGCGCGCCAGCATAGCAAGTACGCGGACTCATCGCAACGCAGCCATCGGCAGGGGCCCGCAGCGTCGGGGCTGGTTGACAGTCCCCGGGCAGCACAATACACTGGCAGCATCAGCAGTCCCCTGCGCGAAATCCGGGAGCAGCCAACATGCGTCAATTTGCCATTCTGTCAAGCGTATTGCTTTTGCTGGCGGGCGCGGTGCTGGCCCAGGCCCAACCGGCCATCGATGGCCTCGACGAAGCCGACGTCGCCCTGCTGAACGCTGCCGGCATGGACGCGGACACGCTCCATTTTGACCTAAACCTGAGCGCCAGCGTGACGGGCGACCCGACCCTGGCGATGGGCGTCGACCTCGCCGGTTCCGGCGCCTTTGGCATGGACGACGTGGGCCTGCCGCTGATGACGATGGACCTGGAAGGCACGTCGAGTTTCGAGGAGCTGGAAGACGCGCCGGCCGTTGTTCGCCTGCGCCTGGTGGACAACATTTTGTATCTGCTGATGAACGAAGAGGACGGCTGGCAGGTGACGCCGCTGGACGAGGGTCTCGCCGATGCCGGTCTGCCCGCCGACACGAGCGAGATCGCCGGCGCCCAGGCCGTCGATTTCCTCGGCTGGCTGGAATCCCTCGGTCTTGACGACTTCAGCAGCGGCGCGCGCTCGAACGCCGACGGCATGGCGACGGTCCTGATCGAGGTCGACATGGGCGCCTGGCTGCGCTCGCCGGCCTTCGCCGACCTGATGACGGTGGCCGGCGACGTGACGGAAGACGAGACCCTGGCCGCCATGGGGCCCATGCTGGGCATGCTGCTGCAGGACCTGCTGCTGACGATTGAGTCGACGGTCGAACTGGACAGCGGCCTGATGCGCGAGATGGCCCTTAACCTGGGGCTGGCCATTGACGCGGCCGCGCTGGGCGGGGCCGCCGGGGCCGAAACGACCGAAGTCAGCCTGACGCTCACCTTTGACGACATGCGCTACGGCGGCGCGCTTGAGGTCAGCGTGCCGGAGGGCGCGGTCCTCGCCGACGCCTGAGGCGCCGCGCCGCGGGGCCGCCGCGGGCTTGACAGTCCGTACTGCCTGTGCCACCATGAAGCGCGGGTGCCTGTAGCTCAGTGGATTAGAGCGATGGTCTACGGAACCATAGGTCGGGGGTTCGAATCCCTCCAGGCACGCAGATGACGACCGGCAGATCCGCCGGTCGTTCTGTATTCCTGCAGCGGGCCCCGACGGCATGCCATGGCCACTGAACTGGTCTTGCTGGGCACGGGCACGCCCAACGCCGAAGCCGACCGCCACGGGTCGGCGCTGGCCGTCGTGGTCGACGGTCATTGCTACCTGGTGGACTTCGGCCCCGGCGTCGTGCGCCGCGCCCTCCGCGCCTGGCGCGAGCAGGGCATCGAGGCGCTGGCGCCGCCGAATTTGCGCCTGGCCTTCCTGACCCATTTGCACCACGATCACACGGCCGGCCTGCCCGATCTCCTGCTGACCCCCTGGACTCTGGGCCGGCGCGACCCGCTGACGGTCTACGGCCCCGTCGGTCTGGACGCGCTGGCGGGCGGCGTAGGCGCGGCCTGGCGTGAGGACGTGCGCGAAAGGCTGGAGGGTCTGGAACCGGCCAACGACGGGGGACAGCGATTGCTGGCGCGGGAGTTCGACGCGCCGGGCACGGTCTTTCAGGACGAACGGGTCGAGGTCAGGGCCTTTCGCGTCGAGCACGGCTCCTGGCCCGCCTGGGCCTACCGCTTCGAGACGGCCGACGGCTGCATCGTCGTTTCCGGCGATACGGCGCCCTGCGCCGGCATTGAGGCAGCCGCGCGTGACTGCGATATCCTGGTGCACGAGGTCTATTCGGCGCGGGCCTTCGCTGCGCTGACGCCGGCCTGGCAGCGCTACCACGGCAGCGTGCATACCTCCACCGGCGAACTGGCGGCCCTGGCGCGCCGCGTCCGGCCCGGCCTGCTGCTGCTGGTGCACCAGCTCAGCTGGGGCGGCAGCTGCGACACCCTGCCGGACGAGGTCCGCGAGGGTTATGACGGACCGGTCCTCAACGGCCGGGACCTGCAACGCGTGCCCCTGCCGCTCCGGCGCCAGGGAGGCTCTGTTATACTCCGCCCCTGACGCCCGCATTCGGTGACAGGAAGCTCCATGGATGTTCTTCAGCGACTTCTGCCGGCCGCGCGACAGGCGGCTGCCCTGTGCCAGAGAGTGCAGCGCGTCCATATTGGCTCCGCCCGTCAGGACGACGCCGTCCGGCGCAAGGAGGGTCACGAGCCCGTCACCATTGCCGACTATGGCGCGCAGGCCATCCTGTGCCGCGCAATCCGCCGCCTGTTCCCGGACGATGCCATCATCGCCGAGGAGGGCGGCGACGAGTTCCTGCAGCTCATCGGCGCGGGGGAACGCGAGGAGGTGCGGCGTCAGGTCAGCGCCGCGCTCGGCGAGGAAGTCAGCGAGGCGCAGCTCTGCGTCTGGCTGGACCAGGGCCATAGTCGCGAGGCGGAACGCACCTGGGTCATCGACCCGATCGACGGCACGAAGGGCTTCATCGCCTTGCGCCACTACGTGATCGCCGTGGGCCTGCTGGACGCCAGTCGTCAGGTCGTCGCCGGCCTGCTGGCCGCGCCGGGTTGGCCGGGCGCAGGTCGGCTGCTCTATACCCGGGCCGGCCTGGCGCTGATGGAGCCGCTGAAGGGCGGCGCGGCGTCCCGGCTGCAGGTCTCGCGGCGCCGCGAGCCGGCCGACATGCTGTTAATGGAAAGCTTCGAGCCCGCGCACACCCGTCACTCGCGCATGCAGCGGGTCTGCGAGACGGCGGGCCTGGCTGCCGCGCGCATTGAACGCATCGACAGCCAGGAGAAATATGGCCGCGTGGCGGCCGGGCAGGCGGACCTTTACCTGCGTCAGACCATACCGGGCGGCGGCGCGCACCGCATCTGGGACCACGCGGCGGGCACGGCCCTGGTGCAGGCCGCCGGCGGCATCGTCAGCGACCTGGACGGCTCGGCGCTGGATTTCTCGCAGGGGCCGACGCTGGCGCGCAACAGGGGCGTCATCGCCGCCAACCCCAACATACATGGTTGCGTGGTGGAGGCCCTACGGTCGCAGCCTGCGCAGTGAAAGACGCTCCGGCAGCAGGGCGGCCAGCAGGGCCAGGGCGTAGGCCCAGAGCAGCCAGGCGCCATATGAGCCGGCCAGGGACGGGGCCAGATTGGGAAGCCAGTCATTGAGATAGTGGACGACGGGGACATCCAGCAGCATGCCCGGCAGGGCCAGCAGCAGCGTCGCGCGCAGTCGCCACAGCCCCTGGATTTCGCGCCAGGCGAGCAGGGCCCGCAGCAGCAGGAGCAGGGCGGGCGCCGTGACGATATAGAGAAGCAGAAGCAAGAGTTCCGCGCCCGGGTTGAAGAAAAGTTGACCCGCCAGGCGCATGAACAGGGTGGCCAGGGCCCAGAGGCCGAAGCCGAGGACGGGGAACAACACGTGATCCAGGCGGTTCATGGGCGCACCGGTATGTGAACAGGCGGGGAGTGTAACGTATGCAGGAATTCGGGGGAAAGGTCGCGGTTATCACCGGCGGCGCCAGCGGTATCGGCCTGGCGCTGGCGCGGCGGGCGGCGGCGGAGGGCATGCGCCTGGTGCTGGCCGACGTCGAGCAGAGTGCGCTGGACGCGGCCGCGGCGGAACTGCGCGCGGGCGGCGCCGAGCTGTTGCCGCTGCGCACGGACGTTTCGCGCCTCGAAGACGTGGAGGCGCTGGCCGAAAGAGCCTGGGCGCGCTTCGGTGGCGTGCACCTGCTCTGCAACAACGCCGGCGTGGGCTCGGCGGTGGCGGGCAGCGTACTGGCGGGCACGCTCGCCAACTGGCAGTGGCTGCTGGGCGTGAACCTTTGGGGCGTGATCCATGGCGTGCACGTTTTCGCGCCCCGCCTGCTGGAGCAGGACGAACCGGCGCACATCGTCAACACGGCCTCGATCGCCGGCCTCATCGCCGGTCACCTGGGCATTTACACCGTCAGCAAGCACGCGGTCGTGGCGCTCAGCGAGACGCTTCACGAGGAACTCTCGCGCATGGACACCACGCTGCAGGCGCACGTGCTCCTGCCCGGGCCGGTGGCCACGGCGCTGACGGGCGCGCGGCGCAACCGGCCGGCGGCCATCGCCCACGAGCCGGACGAGCGCGACATCGAGGTCCCCGGCCGCCGCGAGTGGCTGGCCGGGCATTCGATCACGATCGAAAAGGGCATGGATCCCGCGGAAGTGGCGGAGCACACCTTCAGCGCCCTGCGTGAAGGGCGCTTCTACATCTACACGCATCCCTGGCAGCAATCGCACATGGCCCTGATCGGTCAGCGCTGCGCGGACCTGCTGACCGCGCGCAACCCACACGTCGCCCCCTATGCCTGAAGCGGCGCCGTCCCGCCGCCGGACCCCGCCTCGATGAACGCCTTTCTGCAGATGCACGTCCTGCTGGCCGGCCTGCTGGCTGCGCTGGTCGCCGGCCTGGCGCTGTTGCGGCGCGCCCGCCCGGAGCGGAGCATACGGCGTCTGCTGCTGACGCTGCTGGCCGGCGCCGCCCTGCTCGGCCTGCTGCAACCCGGCATCCTGCCGGAGGTCGGACACATCCTGTCCTGGCATCTTTACCTGGGCGGGGAATTCCGGCTGGCCTCCGCCCTGTCCGCGGCGCTGCCGGTCATGGCCGCGCTCGCCTCCCTGACCCTGGCCCTGAGGGCGGGCGGGACAAGATCCGCTTCACCGGGTCTGGCGGCCGCACAGCGTCTCTACTGGCTGGCGCTGGGCGCGGGGCTGCTGGTTCTGGCGGCGGACGAGTTCTTTCTGCTGCACGAAGCCGATGAAGACAGCTGGAAGACGGTCTACCTGCTGGCCGGCGCCCTGGCGGTGGCGCCGCCGGCCCTGATGCTGCGCGTCACGTCCTTGCGACGCCAGGTCGCCCTGTTGCTGGTCGGTCTGGCGCTGCTGGGGGCCGGCGGCATCCTGCTGGATGCCGTGCTGGAGGGCGTGGTTGAGGACGGCCTGCGCTGCGAGGGGACGATATTGCAGGACAGTTGCGAGGCCTTCGACTTCTACCTGCCCTTCTGGCGCATGCTGGAGGAAGTGTCGGAGCTGGTCGGCTTCACGCTGGTCATCGCCGCGCTGCTGCTGTTGAGGCCAGGCCGCGAACCGGGCGGAAGGCGTTTCGCGGGCAGGCTGATGGACGCGGCGGTCCCCCTCGGCGGGGCGCTGGCGCTGCTGGCCTTTGCCGTCTGGATGTGGCTGCTGCCGGCGCTGGAGCTCGGCTTCCAGGCCGAAGGGGTGCTGGTGGAATGGCGCGACGGCGACCTGGCGCTGCTGGGTTACCGGTTGGACGAAGGACCCGCGCGGCCCGGCGAGCGCGTCGACGTGCAGCTTTACTGGCAGGCGCGTCGCCCGCTGGACCTGCCGCAACTGCGGCTCTCGATGCACCTTCTCGTCTGGCCGGGCCTGGACCTGTCCGTGGCGCAGCACGACGACGTGCGCATCGGTCAGTTCGCGCATGGCGAAGCCTTCATCCCCGGCCTGATCGTGCGCAAGACGGTGCCGCTGTACCTGCCCGAAGACCTGCCGGGCGGCGACTATGCGCTGACGCTGCGCCTGTGGACCGGCGAACCGCCCTGGCGCGAGTTGCAGGGCCAGGCGCTGCGCGCCGACAATCTTCAACTTTTGGCGCAAGACACGGTGCTCTTCGCCGGCCTGCAGGTTGCCGCCTGAGAGCCGGACCTCGCTTTGACCTTGCGCAGCCTTTCCGCTACCATGTCGCCTGGTCGCGGCGGGGCCTCCCTGCCGGCCAAATTCAGTATGGAGGAGAGAGACAGAAATGCACACCCGATACCTTCGTTTGTTGTTGTTGCTGACCCTCATCCTGGCCCTGGGCGCTTTCAGCGGGCTGGCCCTGGCGCAGGAAGGTGAAGGCGAGAGCGAGGAAGTCGAGATCGAGGTCATGGCCGACGACGACATGGCCATGCTCTCCGGTCGCATCGTCATCAGCTTCCAGCAGCGCGACACCCAGACCTGGCAGGCGCTTTGCGACGCCTACACCGCCATGCACCCGGACGTGGAGTGCATCGTTGAATTGAAACCTTCGGATGGCTATCAGGAATGGATCCGCACCCAGTTCGCCGCCGGCACGCCGGATGCTTCTTACGTGAACGCCAACGTGGTCGCGGACCTGGTCAACGACAAGGCTTTCCTGGACCTGAGCGCCTATCTGGACGCCGAGAGCCCCTACAGCATGCGCCCCTGGCGCGAGGACTTCGACCAGGGCGCCCTGCTCAACATGACCAACCCCCTGACCGGCGAGATGTACATGCTCAACCTCGAGACGGTGCAGACGCTGTGGTACTTCAACCGCTCGCTCTTTGAGCAGGCCGGCATCCTCGGCGAGGCCATGGAAGTGGCCGCCGGGCCGCTCAACCAGCCCACCTGGGACCAGTTCCTGGGCTGGTGCGACAAGCTGAGCGAGGCCGGCATCATCCCCCTGGGTATTGAGGGCGACTACCGCTCGCTGTGGCAGATCTGGATGGGCTGGCTCTTCCGCATGTACGCCGACCAGTACACCCGCGACGAGGCCGAGATCGTGCGCTGCCAGCCGGGCGACTACTGCTTCCGCGAGGGCGTTGACGACGTCTGGGTCTACGACCCGAGCGACCCCTACAACGACGACCGCAGCGAGATCACCTTCAACCCGGTGCGCAAGATGGTCGCCCTGCGCGACGGCGTGCAGCGCGTTGACGGCCCCGCCTGGCGCGACATGTACACCAACTTCAAGGCCATGGGCGACCGCTGCGCGCAGGACGGCTGGGTCGGCACCTACGACGCCTACCCGCTCTTCCTGACCGGCCAGGCCGCCATGCGCCTTGACGGCGCCTGGTTGCTGGCGAGCTTCGAGAAGGACATCCGCAGCCTCGCCGAGGGCACCTACAACTACGGCGGCGTTGAGGAAGGTCAACCCACGCCGACGCCCTCCGCCGAAGATTTGGCGGCCGCCGTCTTTGAACTGGGCACCTTCAACAACCCGACCATGGAAGGGCCCGAGGTGGACGCGCCCGCGCGCACCATCTCGGTGAACATTGGCTTCTGGGGCGTGCCCAGGAAAGACCAGGCCCAGAACGACCTTGAGGTCGACTTCCTGATGTTCATCACCAGCCCGGAGGGAGCAGGGCTCTACCTCGACAATCGCCTCGACCCCAACAACGCCAACGGCGGCATCGCCGGCCCGATGGCGTTGAATGACGTCGTGCTGCCGGACCCGGTGCTGGAGCAGCGCTTCGAAGGCCTGCGCCTGATCGGCAACACCGAGAAGGACAACGCCGGCTCCTTCCGCTCACGCGGAGTGAACGACTACCAGCCGACCGTGCGCGAATGGGTGGACCTGGCGCAGCAGTACTTCACCGGGGAAATCACGCTCGACGAGTTCCTCGAGAGCTACCAGGCCTCGCTCATGAACCACTTCGACGGCATCCTCGAGCACATCAACCTGACGCCGGAAGACCTTGAGGACCCGAGCAAGAAACCGGCCAACTTCTAGCCGGCATTCGTAACGGGCAACGGGGCCGGGACGCTGCGGCGGCCCGGCCCCCGCGCCAACCTGATCACAACGCCACCTGAGTGAAGATGCTTTCATGCGACCCCTGACCTGTGTCGCCATACTGCTGCTGTCGCTTTCGCTGCTGTTTGCGACCTCTCCCCTGCTGGCGCAGGAGGGCTGGACGGTGGACGCCGGCGACAGCGTCTGGAGCCTGGCGCTCAGCGCCGACGGCTCTGTGCAGGTGGTCGGCAGCCGCAACAACCGCGTCGCGGCCTACCGCCAGGATGGCGCCCTGCTCTGGGAATTCCATCCGGAGGGCACTGTCTGGGGCGTGGCGGTCTCCGGCGACGGGGCCTGGACGGCCGTCGCCAGCGAGGACCGTCACGTTTACCTGCTGGACGCCTTTGGCGAGGAAGTCTGGCGCTACCGCTCGCCGCGCATCGTCTACGACGTGGCCATGTCAAACGACGGCTCGCGCGTGGTGGCGATCGACGAGGGACGCGTGGCGCGCTACTTCGATCGCGCCAGCGGCGACCTGCTCTGGGAGACGAACCTGCGCAACATCGCCGACGCGGTGGCGATCTACGGCAGCCGGGCCATCCGCCCGATCTTCGGCACCCGCGATTCCCAGGTGCTGCTCTACAGTCCGGAGGGCCAGCGTCTGTGGCGCGCCCAGCTGGATGACGAAATCCTCAGCGTGGACGTCAGCAGCAACGGCGCCACGGTGGTGGCCGCCACGATGGACGGCGAGATCGCGCTGATCAAGGGCAACAACGCCGAGGTCGTCTGGCAGATGCCCGCGCCGGACGAAACGCGTTGCAACCCGCGCCAGCGCAACTACTGTCTGCATCTGGCGCTCGGCAGCGACGGGGGCCGCATCCTGCTGGGCACGCGCTACGACAACATCTTCCTGCTCGACAGCGCGGACGGCAGCGTGCTGCAATCTCACCCGGCGGGCGGCGACGTGAGCGCGATGGCGCTTTCGGCCGACGGCGAACACTGGTTGATCGCCACCCGCGACGGGCAGGTGCGCTCCTGGACCGCGACCGGGGCGGCGGCCGCCTGGCGCGCGGCGCAGGACCTGCGACGCAACCTGACGATCGGCATCCCGGCGGCGCTGGCGCTGCTTGTGCTGCTGGCCTCTTACTGGGTGCGGCGCACGGACTCCGGGCGACGCTTCTGGCAGGTCACGTCGCGGCCGACCCGCATCCTGCTGCTGACCATGTGGCGGCGGCGCATCGCCTACGTGCTGCTGACGCCGACGGTCGTGCTCTTATTGATATTCAATTATTATCCGGCCCTTTCCGGCCTCTATCATTCCTTCACGGACTGGAACCCGACCGGCGAGACGCTCTGGGTGGGCTGGCGGCAGTTCGACGCCATGTTCAACAGCAACTATTTCTGGGTCGGGATGAAGAACGCGGCCATCCTGGCGCTGTCCGGCTTCCTCAAGCTGGCGATGCCCCTGCTGGTGGCCGAACTGATCTTTCACATCCGCCACAGCCTGCTGCAGTACCTGGCGCGCACGCTCTTCATCGTGCCGCTGGTGGTGCCCAGCGTGGTCGGCATCCTGATCTGGGTCAACATCTACGACCCGACCATCGGCCTGCTGAACCAGACGCTGATTTCGCTGGGGCTGGAGCACTGGGTGCATTCCTGGCTGGGCGAACGGGCCACGGCCATGCCGGCCATCGTGGCCATCGGCTTCCCCTGGATCAGCGCCTTCGCCCTGCTGATCATCTACGGCGGCCTGATCGGCATCCCGCAGGAACTCTTCGACGCCGCGAAGGTGGACGGCGCCACCTGGTGGAAGCGCTTCACGCGCATCGACCTGCCCATGCTGCTGCCGCAATTCCGCCTGCTGCTGATCCTGACCTTCATCGCCAGCATGCAGGAATTCCAGCTCATCTTCCTGACGACCGGCGGCGGGCCCAGCGACGCCACCTACACGCCGGCGCTGGAGCTTTACTACAACGCCACCCTGTTCTCGAACTTCGGCCTGGCCTCGGCCATGGGCACCTTTCTCTTCATCGTTATTCTGGGCGGCACGATCTTGAACCTGCGCTACGTGCGTTCGCAGGTGGAATACGAGGCCTGACATGTCGACGCTCATCATGAAGCAGGACCGGCAGATCACGAAGCGTCAGGCGCAACGGCGCGAAAACTTCCATCAGGGGTTGATCCTGCTCAGCCTGCTGGCGCTGCTCTTCCTGACCCTGGTGCCCATCATCCTGATGCTCTTCTTCTCGCTGAAGGACAACGGGCAGATTTACGGGCGCTTCTGGGCCGCGCCCAACCCGATACGTTTCGAGAACTATCCCACCGGCTACGAGGCCATGAAGGGCTATATCTTCAACTCGGTCAGCTACGCGGGCGTCTCCGTGATCCTGGTGGTCTTTCTCGCCTCACTGAGCGGCTACGTCTTCGCGCGCCTGCGCTTCCCCTTCCGCGAGACGATCTACCTCGGCATCCTCGCCCTGCTGATGATCCCCGGTGTGCTGACGCTGATCCCGGCCTTCGTGCTGGTCAGCCAGCTGGGCATCATCAACACGCCCTGGGCCCTGATTCTTCCCTGGACCTCCGGCGGCCAGGTCTTCGGCATCCTGCTCTGTCGCACCTTCTTCGCCACCCTGCCGCAGGAACTCTTCGATTCGGGGCGCATCGACGGCGCCAGCGAGATCCAGCTTTACTACAAGATCGCCGTGCCCCTCTCCTGGCCGATCATCGTGACCGTGGCCATCATGCATCTGGTGGCCTCCTACAACGACTTCATCTGGCCGCTGCTGACCATCAGCAACAGCGACATCCAGGTGGTCTCCGTCGGCCTGACGGAGTTCACCTCGCAGTACGGCATCACCGACTGGGGGCCGCGCATGGCCGCCTACACCGTGGCTACCGTCCCCCTGCTGGTCCTCTTCATGTTCGGCATGCGTTATTACATCCGCGGCATCACCAGCGGCGCCGTCAAGGCCTGAGGAAAAACCGCGGCACAGCGGAAAGGAGCACGTCATGTCCCCCTCGCTCGCGAGTTCTTCACTGCGCCTGGCTTGCCTGGAACGCGACGGTCAGGTCGTCGGCTACAGTCTTGAAGCCCGCGTCGGCGACGAGTGGCGCCCCATGGCGCGCTGCGAACCCCTGGCGCGCCTCGTCTACCGCGACGACGCCGGCGAACGTCATGAAGTCGAACTGGCCGCCGACGACTGGCAGGAGAGCGCGGCGGCGCTGGAGCTGGGCGGCGGCTTCGTCGACGGCGACGGCGTGTCCTGGCGGCAGACGGTCAGCATCGCCCGTACGGCGCAGGGGAAGCAGTTGAACATGGCCTGCCGTCTGGAGACTTCCGCGCCGCGCCAGGTGCTCTACTGGAGCGGGCCGCGTCTGCTGGCGGGCGAGGGCAGCTTCGGCGCGGCGCGCGAGGAAGCGCTCTTCCCGGGTCTGGAATACCTGCTGGACGACGAGCCCTCCTCGGATACGCGATTCGCCGCCAGCAAGTTCGCCGAGCGCAGCGTACCGCACCCCTACCAGATCACGATTCCCATGATGGCCGTCAGCCACGAGGGCTGCGGCGTCGGCCTGCTCTGGGACCCCAACCAGAACTGGGGCAGCGCCTGGCGCCACCCGGCGGCGCGCTTCTCCTCGCCCAACCGCCACGAGGGCGGGCCCGACAACCATCTGATGGCGCTCTCCGCGCCCGGCCCCTACGAACGCTGGGTGACGCCCGGCCAGACCGAGGCCCATTCGCCCGTCAGCGTCGATCCGGTCAACCCCCTGACGCTGGAGGCGCGCCTGGCCGTGGCGCCAGGCTCCGGCGTCTTCGGCATTCTGCGCGAATGGCTGGAGACCTACGGTCTGCCGCCGCTGCCGGCGCCGGGGGCCGACTGGCGCGAGAACCTTGAACTCTGCGTCGACGCCTACCTCGACGTCGCCTGGCACGAGGGCGACGGGGCCTGGCACCATACCCTGAAGGACAACTGGGCGCCGCGCTTTGAGCCGCTGCTGGCCAACCAGCTCTGGCGTTACAGCCGCTGGCCGGAGGGCGACCCGCTGCGCCGCGCCCGCGCCCGCGACCAGGTGGAACGCGCCCTGCCGAAGGCCGGGCCGATGCGCGCGCCGC
>DAOUIB010000049.1:0-2444 GCA_034428275.1 Anaerolineae bacterium | reverse complement strand
GGAGCGAGCGTGAATGGGACGCCGTTGCCGGCGCGCCGGCGCGTCACGGCGAGCGGGGCTACAACACGCAGGAGCGCGTCGGCCTGCGCCCCACGCTGGAGATCAACGGGCTCGGCGGCGGCTACACGGGCCCCGGCTTCAAGACCGTGCTGCCGCAGCGCGCCATGGCGAAGGTCAGCTGCCGCCTGGTGCCGGAGCAGGACCCGCAACGCATCTTCGCCCTGCTGCAGGGCCACGTCGCGGCCATCACGCCGCCGACAGTGCGCAGCGAGTTGCGTCAAATGGATTTGGGTTCGCGCGCGGTCACGCTGGGCCATGACACGCGCGCGATGCGGGCGGCGGCCGCGGCCTACGAGCGGGCATGGGGCGTCGCGCCGCTCTTCGAACGCGCCGGCGGCAGCATCCCGGTGACCTTCGCGCTGCAGGAGATCTGCGAGGAGCTGGTGATCATGGGCTTCGGCACCCGCGACGGGCGGGCGCACGGCCCCAACGAGAACGTCCACGTGGAGGCGCTGGAGCGCGGCGTCAGCGCGATGATCCACTTCCTGCAGGAAATCGGCGCGACCTGGCAGGGGCCCTGAACTCCGGGAGTATCCAGCGTTAAGGGGATGCGCTTGCGCACACCCTGGTCAAGGCACCCTGTCGCGTCGCCCGGTGTCTGCGCGACGCTCTGCGTTCTCCTGGTTCCGAAACCTTGCAGGGGGACATAGCCTGTCGCCAGCCCCGCCCGGCTTTGCAGGGGCGACACATCATGTCGCCCGCCTCACCTCGCACTGTAGGGGCGACATATCATGTCGCCCGTCTTGTTTGAAGGCGGATCTGAAACGGCTGGCTGCTTCTTACAGGCTGCGGGTCACCGTGGCCGCAATCGTTCAGGACGTCAGAAACCGGAAGATGGCGTCCTCGTGGCCGGGCAGCTGCTCATGGGCGAAATCCGGGTAGGACAGGACGGACTTCGGCGCGTTGATGCGGTTGAAGGACACGTACTGCGATGAGGGCAGGCAGATGTCGTCCATCAGGCCGATCACGAGCAGCGTTTCGGCCTGGATGCGCGGCGCGAGGAACTGCACGTCGATGTAACCGAGGCGCGTGAAGATCTCCTCCTCGCGCAGGTGCAGCGGGTCGTGGCGACGGAACCAGTCGGCCAGTTCGTCATAGGCCGTGACTCCGGTGGAACTGCGCAGGTCGAAGACGCGTTTGATGTCCGTCAGCCAGGGGTAGACGGGCGCGGCGCGGCGTATACGCGGCTCCAGCGCGGCGCAGGCCAGCGTCAGGGCGCCGCCCTGACTCGCGCCGGTGGCGCTGACGCGCTCGGGATCGACGCCGGGCAGGTCCATGACGACGCGGGCCAGCTGCACCGTATCGAGGAAGACCTGGCGGTAGAGCATGTCGTCGGGCGGGCCGTCGAGGCCGCGGATGACGTGGCCCTGGAGCGTCGGCCCCTCGTGCCCGCCGGTCTCCTGCGAGCGGCCGCCCTGGCCGCGCACGTCCATGGAGGCCACGGTGACGCCCTCGGCGACGTAGCCCAGCTTGTCGAGCCAGTTGCCCGAATCCAGGGTGTAGCCGTGAAACATGAGCACGGCGGGGCCGGGCGCTGTCTGACCCCTGGGGCGCAGCAGTTTGGCGTGGATGCGCGCGCCGCGCGTACCGCTGAACCAGAGGTGCTGGCAGTCGGCGATGGAACTCTGGAAGTCGGCCGGCGCCAGTTCGGGCGCGGGGTCGGTGGCCCGCTGCTCGGCTAGCGCGCGCTGCCAGTATTCGTCGTGGTCGTCCGGGCGCGGGTTGATGCCCTGCAGCTGCGGTAGTTCCTCAAGCGGCGTGTCAAAAAGGAGCGGCATGCGTCGGTCTCCTGCTGGTTGATTTGCGGGAATTTTAGCGGCGAAGTGAAGAAACCTTCACACCAGGTCGAAAGGGATTCGCGATTGATAGTCCGGTCCGGATTGGCTTGCCTTAAGGGGCGCAAAGGGCTGGTCGCGCAAATGCTCCGGATAGCGCAGCAGCAGGCGGATGGCACGGGGCCTCTTGTAGGCGCGCCGGATGACGCGAGCGATTTGCAGGTACTTGAGGTGTCGGCCTACCGAGTAATCCGAACCCTTGCATTGCTCGCCCAGTTCCCTGTGGGTGGGCGCGACGCCATGGCGTTCCATGAAGCTATCCAGATGGTACCAGACGCGCTGCGTTGGCTCCGTCAGTGACGCCAGGGTCAGCAATGCGCGGGTCTTGGCCAGGGGAGAATTTTCCGGCAGGAAAGATGGCGGCGGCAGGTCCGTCGTTGGCATAACGCCCGAAGGGACGCTGTCCGGCAGCGGGTAGCGCAACAGCAGACGAATGCAGCGGCGCTTGCCGTCGAAGACACTGACGATCTGTTCCTCTTCAAGTCGGGCCAGATGAATTCTGACCCGACCAATGGTGCAGCCACTGCGACGGGCAAGAAACCGGTAGGT
>DAOUIB010000048.1:0-10470 GCA_034428275.1 Anaerolineae bacterium | reverse complement strand
ACGTCGACTGGGACTCATCGGCCGGCGCGCGCATTCAGGGCTATCACTACTACCTGCCGCAAATCGGGGTCGATAATCCCTGATGGACTGCAACACAGGTTTGGCACGGCGACAAACGGCGCCGCCCGAATGGAACGGCGTCGCAGCATTGTTTCGAAAGACGGAGGAGAATAGCACGATGAGAAAGTTGCTCGTTTTGACCACGCTGTTGCTGCTGGTTTTCTCAACAGTAGCCCTCGCCCAGGATGGTGAGCGCCAGTTGCGCGTCACCTTCTCCTGGCCGACCGCGATCGATCCGGCTGCTGGTGACGACTTTTCCAGTTCGCACGCCATGATTTCCATTTACGACACCCTTGTTTTCCCAAACAAGGACAATGAAATGGTGCCCTGGCTGGCGGAATCCTGGGAAGTCTCCGATGACAACCTGACCGCAACCTTCAACCTGCGCCAGGGCGTCATGTTCCATGACGGCACAGAACTGCTTGCCAGCGACGTCGTCTACAGTTTCAATCGTCTGAACGCAATCGGGGAAGGTTTTGCCTACCTGGTTCCGGATGATGGCGTTGCTGCTGCACTGGATGACTACACCGTCCAGTTCACCCTGACCCAGGCGGACCCACTCTTCATACCCAAGCTGGTACGTTTCTACATCGTCAACGAAGATCTGGTCCGCGAAAACTACGACATGGAGTCGACCCTCTATGGCGAACACGGCGACTACGGCCGCAACTGGCTGCTGACCAACGATGCCGGCTCCGGTCCCTTTATGGTCACGGACTACCCGCTGGTTGGCTACCTCGAAATGCGTCGTTGGGATGGCTGGTGGAACGCGGAGAACTTCGCCGAGAACGTGGCGGACGTCGTCACCTACGTCGACACTACCGAGGCGGCCACCGTGCGCTCGTTGATGCTCAATGACGAGCTGGAGATCACGGACGCCTGGCAGAGCATCGAAGGCCTGCAGTCCCTGGATGCGGTCGATGGCATTGACGTCATGACCTACCCGTCGTTGAATGCATTCTATTACATGATGAACACGCGTCTGGCCCCGCTGGACGACGTCCACTGCCGCCGCGCCCTGTCTTATGCCTACGACTACGATCAGGTCGTGGCCCTCGAATGGCCGGGTACGCAGGCGATGATCGGGCCCGTGCCGCGCAGCCTGGACGGGCATACCACGGATCTCACAATCTACCGTCGTGACCTGGACAAGGCGCGCGAGGAACTGGCCCAGTGCCAGTACGCCGCCAACATCGCTGACTATCCGATCGACGTGCACTGGGTCTCCCAGGTGCCCTTCGAGGAACAGTTCGCCCTGCTCTTCCAGGCCAATATGGCCGAAATCGGCGTGACGGTGAACGTCCTCTCCACCCCATGGGGCACGGTGGTCGAGAACGCCTCAAGCATTGAGACCAGCCCGCATATCGTCACCATCTACACGGCCTCGGACTGGCCGGAAGTCGGTTTCATGCTGCAGCAACGTTACGCCTCGCCCACGGCCAACACCTGGCAGCAGAACGAATGGCTGCTGGATGAGGACCTGGACGCGCGCATCGCCGATTCGCTGCTCACCATGGACAAGGAAGAGCGCTTCGCCAAATACGCCGATCTGCAGCGTGAAATCGCCGATCAGGCCTACTCACTCTTCCTCTACGACCAGTTGAACAAGCACGCCTTCAAGACTTTCGTGGACTGGCGGCCGGCAGAAAACAGCCCGGTGATGGGTTATCAGGTCTTCGCGCCCTTCATCAGCATCAACCGCTAGGGTTCCTCACAAACGTCAACACGGGAGGCGCAGCGCCATGCCGCGCCTCCCCCTGACAGGCAGGAGAGAAAGGCAGGGTCAGTGAATTTCCTTAACGTAGAG
The DNA here is from genome assembly GCA_034428275.1 of Anaerolineae bacterium. Classification (GTDB taxonomy): domain Bacteria; phylum Chloroflexota; class Anaerolineae; order Aggregatilineales; family Phototrophicaceae; genus JAGWBD01. The sequence goes on along the minus strand of DAOUIB010000048.1, from coordinate 8,603 downwards.
GAACTGCAGCGCCTCGTCCTTTTTCTCCTGCGACGCATATTCCAGTCCATCTTCGTCCTCTTCGGTCTCAGCATTCTCATCTTCCTGCTCAGCCGCGTCCTGCCGGGCGATCCGGCGCGCATGGCCCTGGGCGCAAGGGCGCCGCAAGAAACAATCCAGCGTCTGCGCGACGAAATGCACCTGGATGAGCCGCTGCTGCAGCAATACCAGATCTGGTTCACCAACGCCCTGGGCGGCGACCTCGGCGACTCCCTGAGGACGCGCCGCCCCGTGGTGGACGACATCGTCGAGTTCCTGCCAGCCTCAATGGAACTGGTGTTGCTGGCCGGCGTCATTTCCGCCATCGGCGGCATCACCCTCGGCACTCTTAGTGCGCGCCACAAGGACTCATGGATAGACAACGTGGTGCGCGTCGTTTCCTATATGGGCGTGGTGACCCCCGCCTTCGTTGTGGCCATCATATTCCTCACTTTTTTCACGACCGCCGAATTCGGGCTTGACCTCTTTCCGCCCATCGGCCGGCTCAGCAGCGGCTTTGAACCACCGCCCCGCGTCACCGGTCTTTACACCGTGGATTCGCTGCTTGCCGGCCAGTTCGCCACCTTCCTCGATGCCCTGCACCACCTCATTTTGCCGTCGCTGGCCCTGGCGCTGGGCTCACTTTCCCAGGAAGCGCGCATCACCCGTTCCACCATGTCGGACAATCTGACCCGTGACTACATCGCGGCGGAGCGCGCGCTCGGCATCCCCGAAAAGACCGTTACCGGAAAATTCCTGCTCAAGCCCTCACTCATCCCTACAGTGTCCATCTTTGGGCTGGACTTCGCGGCGAATCTTTCCAACGCCTTTCTCGTGGAAGTGATTTTCAACTGGCCCGGCATCTCCCGCTACGCCACGACGGCGATGCTCTACAAGGACCTGAACGCCATCGCCGCCGTCATCCTGATCCTGGGCGTGACCTTTATCGTGGTGAATATTCTTGTTGACCTGGTGGTAGGTATTCTGGACCCGCGCATTCGTCTGCGTGGGGCGAGGAGCGACTGACATGGCCGAAATTGCAGTTTCCCCCGTGCCCGAGGCGGTCGACGCCGCTGCCCTTGCCCGCATCCAGCGTCAGAATCGCCGCGAAAACCTGGGGCGCATGTGGTTCAAATTCTCCCGCAATCCGCTCTCGGTGATCGGCCTGCTGATGGTCATTGCCATCATTCTGCTGGCAATCTTCGCCCAGCAGGTCACCCCCTTCCCGGATCACGTCAAGCCTTTCACGGACTTCGTCAACGCCAAGAAACCGCCGGGCGGCGAATATCTGCTGGGGACGGACCAGTTCGGCCGCGACATTCTGAGCCGAATCGTCTTTGGCTTCCGCTTCTCCCTGCTGATGGCCGTCGTCGTGCTGACCCTGGTCGTGCCGGTCGGGGTCACCCTGGGCATGGTCGCCGGTTACTTTCAGGGCACGATTATCGACACCATCATCATGCGCATCACCGATATCTTCCTTTCCGTGCCGCCCCTGATTCTCGCGCTGGCCATCGCCTCCGTGCTGACTCCCAACCTGACCAATTCGATGATCGCCGTCTCCCTGATGTGGTGGCCCTGGTATGCCCGCCTGGTCTACGGCCTTTCCAGCGCCCTGCGCACCGAATACTTCGTCAGTTCGGCGGAGACCATCGGCGCCAGAACGCCTCACATTCTCTTTCGTGAGATTTTGCCCAACATGATTTCGCCCATCTTCACCAAGATGAGCCTGGACGTGGGCTGGGTCATCATCATTGGCTCCATGCTGAGCTTCCTGGGCCTGGGCGTACAGGAACCCCAGCCCGGCCTGGGAACCATGGTCGCCAAGGGCTCCGATTACCTGCCGACCGGCCAGTGGTGGATGGCCATATTCCCCGCCCTGGCCATCGTCGTCGTCGTGCTCGGCTTCAACCTGCTCGGCGACGGCCTGCGCGATCTGTTCTCTGCGGAAGAGGTGTAATGGTGGCCCAGGATTCGCCGCTGCTCGATATCCGTGACCTGTCCGTCAATTTCCGCGTCTATGGCGGTGTGCTCAGGGTCCTCGACCGCATCAATTTCCACGTCCTGCAGGGCGAGCGCGTCGGCCTGGTGGGAGAGACGGGCTGCGGCAAGACGACCACCATGAAGACCATCCTGCAGGTGTTGCCCACGCCACCGGCCGAGATCCCCCAGGGTGAGATCTGGTTTCAGGGTCAGGACGTCATGACGATGAGCCAGCGCCAGCTGGTTGACATGCGCGGCCAGGGCATCTCCATGATCTTTCAGGACCCCACCGCCGCCCTGAATCCGGTTTTCACCATCGGCCAGCAACTCACTGCGGTGATCCGCTACGCCTCGCCGGAAAACCGCAACCTGAACAATGACCAGTTACGGGAACGCGCGCTGGATGCCCTGCGCCAGGTCGCCCTGGCGGACCCGGCACGTCTGCTCGACAGCTATCCCATCCAGCTCAGCGGCGGCATGCGCCAGCGCGTCTGCATCGGCATGGCGCTCGCGACGCGGCCAGGCCTGCTCATCGCCGACGAGCCCGGCACCGCCCTGGACGTCACCATTCAGGACCAGGTGCTGCGCCTGTTGCAGGACCTGGTGGAGCAACAGGGCAACTCCTTCATTCTCATCACGCACACGCTTGGCATCGTGCGACAGATGACGGACCGGGTTTACGTCATGTACGCCGGGAACATGGTGGAAGTGGCGCCGACCCGGCGCCTGTTCACCAATCCCCTGCATCCCTACACCCAGGGCCTGATGGACGCCGTTCCGCGACTCACCGGCGGCGGCATCAGCGAGGGCATTCCCGGACGGATCCCGGACTACATGAATCCGCCCTCCGGTTGTCGCTTCTCCGGGCGCTGTCCGCACGCCATGCCCGTTTGCAGTCGTGAAAAGCCGCCGGTGTTTCAGATAGAAGGCCCGGAAGACGAGTCGCACGAGGTGGCCTGTTTCCTTTACGACGAGCCCCACAAGGTGAGCAACTACAAGGCGGAGCTCCAGCCGGTATGAGCGACGACATCATTCTTCGTGTCGAAAACCTGCGCAAGCATTTTATTGTTGGCCGCAAGGGCCTGATCAAACGGGAGCCGATCACTGTCAAGGCTGTCGACGGCGTCTCCTTCAACGTTCGCCGGGGCGAGACCTTCGGAATCGTCGGCGAGTCCGGTTCCGGCAAGAGCACCATTGCCTACATCACGATGGGCATGTACCTGCCCACCAGCGGCACCATCACCTTCAACGGCCGGGACCTCTTCGGTCAGGGCGACCGGCGGCCGCTGGACCTGCGCAAGGAGGTCCAGATCGTTTTCCAGGACCCCGGCTCCTCGCTCAATCCGCGCCGTACCATCCGCCAGATCCTCGAACTTCCCCTCAGCATCCATCAGCCGGAAAAAGACCGTCTGACGGAAATCATCCGCCTGCTGGAACTGGTGGACCTGCCGCCGGAATTCATGCACAAATACCCGCGTCAGTTGAGCGGCGGCGAGCGGCAAATCGTCGCCATTGCCCGCGCCCTGGCCACCAACCCCTCGCTGGTCATTCTCGACGAACCCACCTCCGCGCTGGACGTCTCCGTGCAGGGCAAGGTCCTCAACCTGCTTATCCGGCTGCAACAAGAGCTGAACCTGACCTACATGTTCATCACGCACGACCTGAGCGTGATGCGCAACCTGGCGTCGCGCGTCGCCATCATGTACCTTGGCCGGGTAGCGGAAGTCGCCGAAGCGGTGCATTTCTTCGAATCGCCGCAGCACCCCTACACACAGATGTTGCTCTCATCCATTCCCGTCCTGACAGAAGCCGAAGAAGCGTTGCGCCCGGTACAGATTCGCTCTACGGGCGAGATCCCCAGCCCGGTCGACCTGCCTTCCGGTTGCAGCTTCCACACCCGCTGCCCCCAGGTCATGGACCATTGCCGCCACGTCGACCCGCTGATGGTGCCCATCGACGTCACCGACAGCGATCACATCGTGCGTTGCCACCTGTTCGAGCAAGCGAACGGCCAGGTTTCGTCCTGACATGCGCATCGCCACCGACATAGGCGGTACCTTCACGGACCTTGTCTGGCAGGACGAAGAGAGTGGCGCCGTCGGCAACACCAAGGTGCCCACGACGCCGCATGACTTCGGCGCCGCCGTGGTCGCCGCCATCCGGCAGAGCGGGCAGGACGCGCGCGGCACCGGCTTTCTGGTGCACGGCACGACCCTCGTCATCAACGCCCTGACCGAACGCAAGGGTGTGCGCACGGGGCTGATCACCACGCGGGGCTTCCGCGACGTGCTGGAAATCGGGCGCGCCAATCGCCCCGACATCTACAACATGACCTACGTCAAACCCACGCCCTTTGTGCCGCGCCGCCTGCGCCTCGAGGTCACCGGTCGCCTGAACTTCCGCGGTGAAGTTCTGCAACCCCTGTGCCATGCGGACGTGGCCCGCGCGGCGGAGACCCTGCTGGCCGAAGGCGTCGAGGCCGTCGCCGTCTGCTTTCTCCACAGTTACGTCAATCCGCAGCACGAACTGGAGTGCGGCCAGATCCTGGCAGACCTGGCGCCGGACCTGCCGGTGACGCTTTCCCACCAGGTGACGCGCGAGTGGCGGGAGTTCGAGCGCAGCAACAGCGCCGTCCTCAACAGCTACGTCATGCCCATTGTGGCGCGCTACCTCAACAGCCTCGAGCGCGACCTGAATGACATGGGCATCCCTTCTCCCGCGCTCCACGTGATGCAGTCCAATGGCGGCAGCGCCAGCTTTGGCGCAGGTCGCCGGTTGCCCGTCAACCTCGTCGAATCCGGCCCCGTCGCCGGGGTCATCGGCGCCGCCCGCATCGGCGGGATCATCGGCGAGCCGAACGTGATTTCCCTGGACGTCGGCGGGACCACCGCCAAGTGTTCGCTGGTGCTGGATGGCGCGCCGCGCATCACAAGCGAATACAAGATCGAACATGACCGGCGCAGCGCCGGCTACCCCATTCTTGTGCCCACCGTGGATATCGTCGAGATTGGCGCAGGCGGCGGGTCCATCGCCCACCTGGACGAAAGCGGAGCCCTGCGCGTCGGCCCGCAGAGCGCCGGCGCCGACCCCGGGCCGGCCTGCCAGGGCGTGGGCGACCAACCGACGCTCACCGATGCCAACCTCGTCGCCGGCCGCATCAACCCGGACTATTTCCTGGGCGGACGCATTCCGCTCAGCGTCGCGCGGGCGCAACAGGCGCTGCAGCCGCTTGCCGCCCACTTCGGCCTCGGCATCGCCGAGACCGCGCTGGGGATCATTCGCATCGCCGACTCCAACATGATGAATGCGCTCAAGCTGGTTTCGGTGCGACGGGGCCATGACCCGCGCGACTTTGTGTTGCTGCCCTTCGGCGGCGGTGGCGCCCTGCATGGCGCCGCCCTGATGCGCGAACTGCAAACGCGAAAGGTCGTCATTCCCGAACAGCCCGGCGTCTTTTCCGCCTGGGGCATGTTGATGAGCGACCTGCGCCGCGACGACATTCGCACCCGCATCACCCGGGTCACTGAAGAGGCCGCGCCAGTGCTGGACGAGACCTTCGCCGACATGAGCTGTCGCGTTCACGAAGCGCTGCGCCGCGAAGACGTGGCGACGGCCGACATTCGCAGTGAACGCCACGCCGACATGCGCTACCTGGGCCAGGAACACACGGTCAAGGTCCCCTTGCCGGAGGGCTGCATCGACGACGCCGCCGTCGACGGGCTGCTGGAACGCTTCCACCAGGTGCACGAGCAGACCTACACCTTCCGCCTCGATACGCCCGTCGAACTGGTCAACTTCCACGTCACAGCCTTTGGCCTGGTGCCTGCGCCTGAAATCGGCAGGGTATGCAGCGACGGCCTCACGCTGGCGGGCGCCGGCAAGGGCCGGCGTGACGTGTATTTCGATGATCCGCTACCGTTACCGGCGGACATCTTCGAGCGCGACCGTCTGCCCGTCAACGAGGCCCTGACGGGCCCGGCTGTCATTGAAGAACCCACCGCCACAATCCTTGTCTTTCCGCAGCAACGCGCCTGGCGCGATCGCTACGGCTTGATTCATATTCAGGGGGAGAATTAATCATGAGATTGCTCTATATCGACCCTGTTGGCGCCGATTCCATGGACCCCGGCATGTACGATGCCCTGCTGGCCGCCAAAGGCATTCAAACAGAAATCGAGATGGTCGCCCTGCCCCAGGGCCGCCCCCACCACGTCGAATACCACTCCTACGAGGCGCAGGTCATCGCCGACATCGTGCGCATCACCTGGCACGAGGCGCCGGCCTTCGACGCCATCATCATCGGCTGCTTCTACGACGTCGGCCTGCGCGAAGCCCGCGAAGTCTCCGGCCGCGCGCCGGTGGTGGCCCCCTGCCATTCCAGCAGCGCCATCGCCGCCATGCTGAGCCATCGCTTTTCGGTGCTGGTCGGACGCCAGAAATGGATCTCCAAGATGCGCGAGAACCTCCTGCTCTACGGCCATGGCGAGCGCCTCGCATCCTTCCGCACCATGGGCATGGGCGTGCGCGATTTTCAGGTCGACCACGAACTGACCTGTGAACGCCTGCTGGAGGCTGGCCGCGCCGCGATCGAGGAAGACGGCGCCGAGGCGCTCATCCTGGGTTGCACCGCCGAATTCGGCTTCTACAGCCACATGCAGCAGGAACTGGGCGTTCCGGTGCTCGACCCCGTGATCTCCGCCCTGAAGACGGCGGAAATGATGGCCGAGGCCGCAGAACGCTTTGACTGGCTGCCCTCGCGCGTCGGGGCCAGCGAGGGGCCGCCCGTCGACGAGGTCGCCCGTCGCGGCTTTTTCGGCGATTCCGCCCCCATCGGCACACGACTTGCGGAGCTGGCACAACCGCAATGAGCAGGGACCCCTTCACGCTGGAGATTATCGGCGACATGCTGCGCGCCAGCGCCGTGGAGATGTTCATCACCTACGGTCGCAGCGCGCAGAGCCCCATCATCTACGAAGTGCTGGATATGGGCTGCGGCCTGATCTCGGCCGAAGGGGAACTGATCGCGGAAGCCGAGGGCGTCCCCGGCTTTGTCGGCTGTCTGGGATTCGCAGTGCGCGAAGTGCTGGAGAAATTTGGCGCCGATGCGCTGCAACCCGGCGACATCTTCGCCTGCAATGACCCCTGGGGCGGCGGCGGGACCCACCTCAGCGACGTCGTGCTGGTGATGCCCCTGTTTCATGAAGGCCGTCTGCTGGCCTTTGCCGCCAACAAGGCCCACTGGACCGAGGTAGGCGGCATGGCCCCGGGCAGCTGGACCACCGACTCGACCGAAATCTATCAGGAAGGGCTGCAATTGCCGGCCCTGCGACTGTATCGCGCCGGGCAACCACAGCAGGACCTGCTTGACATTCTCGAGGCCAACGTACGACTGCCGGAGATGACTCTGGGCGACATGTACGCCGGCATCGCGGCGCTGCACGCCGGCGCCCGCGGCGTGGCTGCAGTCTGCGCCAGGCATGGCGCCGAAGCCCTGCTGGAGGCCATCGCCCTGCTTTTGCAGCGCGGCGAAAGTGTGGCGCGCGAGCGACTGGCGGCCCTGCCCGATGGCTCCTGGTTCGCCGAAGCCTGGCTCGATGACGACGGCATCGGCGACGAACCCCAATACGTTTGCGTCCGGGTGACCATCGACGGCGAGCGCTTCGTCGCCGATTACAGCGGCTGCGCCCCCCAGGCCAGCGGCCCCATCAACACCACCCACGTCGGCCTGATGGTCGTCGTGCGCGAAATGTTCAAGTGCGTGCTCGACCCGCACTTCCCCAACAACGACGGCTTCTTTCGACCCATCGAAATCATTTGCCCGCCGGGTACGCTCTTCACCGCGCAACGGCCCGCGCCTACCTCCACCTACTGGGAGACGGGTTCCTACGCCGCCGAGTTGATCTGGCGCGCCATGTATCCGGTCGCCCCGGAGCGTCTCTCCGTCGGTCATCACCTCAGCATTTGCGGCACAATTGTCAGCGGCGAGGATGAGAGCGGAACGCCCTGGGTGCTGGTCGAGCCCCAGGCGGGTGGCTGGGGCGCCACCCATCAACGCGACGGCCAGAGCGGGCTGGTGCCTTCCGGCGATGGCGAGACCTACGTCATGCCGGTCGAGATCTGCGAAACGCGCTACCCCCTTCTCGTCGACCAGTTTGCCTTCAACACCGAACCCGGAGGCGCGGGTCGCTGGCGCGGCGGCTTCGGCCTCGTTCGCGACTACCGCGTGACCTCCAGCCACGCGGACCTGACCGCCTCCTTCGGTCGCTTTCGCTTTTCACCCTGGGGCGCGGCCGGCGGCGCGGACGGTTCCAACAATGCCATCGAAATCATCCCCGCCGGTCAGGACCAGGCCGTGCTGCGTACGGGTCGCTGCGCCCGTCAACGACTGCAACGCGGCGACGTCGCGCGTCTGATCACGGCCGTTGGCGGCGGCTATGGCGATCCCCTGCAACGCGAGACGCTGCGCGTGGCGGAGGACCTGCGCGAGGGCTACCTGTCGCCGGAAACCGCGCGCCAGGCCTATGGCGTCGTGTTTGACAAGGGCGGGGTGGACGAAGCCGCCACGGCGTCCCTGCGCGCCGACATGTCGCGGGAGCGCGATCATG
>DAOUIB010000047.1:0-1527 GCA_034428275.1 Anaerolineae bacterium | reverse complement strand
AGGGCGCCGGGGCGCGCCGGCTGGATCTTGCCGGGCGTGGCCGGTGCCGGGGCGCTGATCGCCCTTTTCAACTGGTTCTTCACGCTTTTGCCCGTCGTGTTGAACGTGCCTGTGCGTCTGCGCGGCCAGGAGATGACCCGCGACCTCTTCATCGGCGAGTTTTTCGCCAGCTTTCGCTTTGAGGCCGTGCTGGCCGCGGCCGACGTCCTGTGGACCCTGCTGCTGCTGTTCGTGATTGCGCTGTTGCTGGCCCGCCGTTTTCTGCCTGGGGAAGAGGCCCTGCGAACATTGTTGCTGGCGACGGGCGCGGCGCTGGCCCTGACGGCGGGCGCGCTGTTGTTGCAGTTAACGCTGGAGGAAATCGCGCTGGCCATCGCCGGGGCGCGGGAGGACGGGCTCGAACTGCCGGTCTGGTCGCAAATCGTCCTCATCAGCGCCGGCGCCGCCTTGCTCGGCGCAGCCCTGTGGCTGTGGCAGGGTGCGCTCGGCGATTACGTCGATGGCCGCTTTGCCGGTCGCGTGCTGCTGGTGGTCCTGGCGGTCATCGGCGCGGTCCTGCTGATTGTGCAGTTGCCGCAGGCTTTGGCGGAAGCCGACGACGACATGTTGCAGGGCTTCAGCGTGACGGTGATGTATTCCTTTTTCTCCGTGCCCCTGCAATTGACGCTGGGCCTGGGCCTGGCGGTGCTGCTCTTCCAGGAGATTCGCGGCAAGTCCTTCTTTCGCATGCTCTACTTCCTGCCCTACATCACGCCTTTTGTCGCCACTTCCACCGTGTTTTCCCTGCTCTTTTCGCACCGCAGCGCCTCGCCCGCCAACCAGTTTCTCGGCCTGCTGGGCATCGAGTCGCAGAACTGGTTGCTGGAACCGACGGGCGTTTTGCGCCTGATTTTCGGCGAGCAGGTGCCCGTGGCGCTGGCCGGGCCGGGACTGGCGCTGGTCGTCATCATCTTTTACAACGTGTGGGTCTACGCCGGTTACAGCACGGTGATCTTTCTGGCGGGCCTGGGGAACATTCCCGCCACCCTGTATGAGGCCGCGCGCATCGACGGCGCCACCGGCTGGAAGCAGTTCCGCCACGTGACGCTGCCCCTGCTTTCGCCGACCACGTTTTTCCTGATCCTGATCGCGACCATCGGCACCTTTCAGGCCTTCACGCAGATTTTCCTGATGCGCCGGCCGGGCGCCTTCAAGGCCGTGGACACCATCAACATTTACATTTACGAGGAGATTCAGTCCGGTAACCCGAACTATGCCTACGGTTCGGCGATGGCCTTCGTTTTGTTCGCGGTGATCCTGGTCCTGACTCTCTTCCAGAACCGCATCGCGGGGCGACGGGTGTTCTATGGCTGAGCGGGCGCAACAAATCGAAGTGATGCAGGCTCCGGCCCGTCGGACCGGGCGTGGCCGCACCCTCGGATATGTGGTGCTGGCGGCCGGCGGGCTGCTGGCCGTCTTGCCCTTTCTCTGGATGATGAGCTGGTCGTTGATGACCAACGTCGAGGTCACTGTCGGGCGCGTATTGCC
>DAOUIB010000046.1:0-10693 GCA_034428275.1 Anaerolineae bacterium | reverse complement strand
TACGAGGGAATCGCCGGAAGTGACGTTCATTGCGCGTGACAAGTGTGTCAATGTCATTCACCTGCATGGTGGCGACGATGTTGGCGTCGTGCAGTTGCTTGCCACTGATATTGAAGTCACGCATGATGCCCAGGAATTCCCCGCGAACCTGTGCATCCTCAACCGCGATTTCGAATTGTTCCGGAAATGCGATAACTGTGCTCAGAACGCGTTCAAAATGCGGCCTGGAAGCCTGCTCCCTGGCGAAGGTATCTGCATGGGTCGCCTGGACACAGGATTCACGAATTACCTGATGGTTAAGCCAAAGCTCCGTGTCGTCCACAAGCAAACGTTCCAGAATTGACACGCACTCCCTGTGCAGGTGCATTCCCTCGAACATGGCACGCAACAGTACATTGGAGTCCACGAAGGCCTTGTCAGCCATCTTAGTCGTACCAGTCTTCGCGCCTGTCGGACGGGTCCTTGACTACGGGTGTGTCAATGACGGAAGCATGCAACATCAGGATCTTTTCCCCTTTCGTCAGCGGGCGTCGTTTGGCCAACTCGCCAAGCAGACGCAAAGAGTACATCCCATGCTTCCACTGCTGTTCCAGTTGCAACACCCTTTGCCGGCCTGCTCTCCAGCGCGCGGCAGTGTCCTTCAACCTTCTGTGCAGCTCATGATCTGCAGGACGAGCCGGAATCTCCACGAGGTCCGCCGCGTTTTCCAGCAGGTCAGCCAGCGCTGCCATGTCGTCGCAGGATGCGACAGCCCTTTCGACCGGCAGGCCCTTTTCTTCCATCAACCCGGCAAGCATTTCGAGTTGCCCCTGCGTCAGTGTGGCCGGTTGACCGACATTGCCGACAAAACCCTCCAGGTCACAGATTCCATGCTCAATCCAGTCCAGATTGGCCTCCATTTGCCGGGCATTCCCTTCCAGGAAGTTTAAATGGCCAGCCCTGTGGGAAGCATCCCGCAATTGAGCAAGGGTGTCTCCTGGACGCCCTTTCATTGAAAACACAGATTCGGGAACCAGTTTCCCGGTTGATTGTTGTAGTTGCACCGCTGCCACGAGTGACCTTCCCCCTTAGAGGGACTGCTGTTGATCTCCAGTGTAGCACAGCCCCCGCAGCATGCGCGGCGCGGCGCCATTTGCTACACTGAACCCATGACCGGGCTTGAGCAAGACATTTCCACCTTCTGGACGCTGCTCTTTGACATCATCACCGATGCCGAGAAACGGCTGGCTGCCCATATGGCGCAACACGGGCTCACGCCACCCCAGTTCTTCGTCCTGAAGACCCTGATCAAGCATGACGGCCGTTGCCCGATCGGCCAGATTGCGCGCGAGCATCATTTGAGCCGGGCCACCATGACCGGCCTCGTGCAGCGTCTGGAGAGCGCCGACCTGGTCACCCGCCGCCGCAACCCCGAGGATGGACGTTCCGTCAGTGTTGAACTCACTCCCGCCGGCAAGCAACGCTTCGAGGCGGTGCGCGACGACGTGTTCAACCAGTTGCAGGCACTGCTCGGAATGGTCAACGACAACGAACGGCAGGCGCTGATGTTCTTCCTGTCGCGTTACCTGGAACTGGTCAACCAGATGTCCCCCGGCCCGGCAGCGCCGAAAACGCCGCTACAGGACGTTCAGCATGGCGGCCGTTGATGCAGTCCTGCAGCATGTTCGCAGCGCGGACCTGTTTGCGCCTCTAAACGCCAGTCAACAGGCCGCCATCGCCTCGGCCATGCAGGCTTTCCATTGCCAGCCAGGTGACCTGCTCATGCAGCAGGACGAGGCGGCGCCCGGCCTGTTGCTGCTCGCCAGCGGCGCCGCTCAAAGGCACAGGCAGGCCGCCGATGGCAACAAGGTGGCGGGCGCCGACTTGCTGGCCGGCGACTACTGCTGCGAGGAAGCGCTGTTTCATCCTTTGCCCGCGCAGGAGTCGCTGGTCGTCAGCGCTCCGCACACCTGGGCCCTGTTATTGACGCGGGAGGCCTTGCAGGGCCTGCTGACGGAGGACCCGTCTATCATCGCAGCATTGCAACGGGCGGCCGGTCCTGCCAGGCAGGACGTGGCGCTGTTCCGCGGCCAACGCCGGGGAGAAGGGATTCTCACGCTGCGCCGCCGACATCCCTGGTCCTGGGCGTACAAGGCCCTGCTGCCCGTGACGCTGGCCCTGCTGGCGCTCATCGCCGCCTCCCTTGCCAGCGAGGCGGCGCTCACCCTGGCGCTGGTTGGCGCAGGGCTGTTCCTGCCCGCCATTTGGCTGCTGTATCTCATGGCCGAATGGCACAACGACTACCTCATCATCACCGACCAGCGGGTCATCCGGCGCGAGAAAACGATCCTCGCCTTCGAGGAGACGCTGGCCGAACTGCCGCTGGAAAGCGTGCACGAAGTCAGCTTCGACATTCCGAAGCGCGATACCTTCGCCCACCTTTTCGGCTACGGCACCATCTTCATCCGCACCGCCGGAGATTCCGGCAACATGACCTTGCCGATGATGACCGCACCGGAAGCGTTGCAGACCCTGCTCATCCGCAACCGCCAGGAATTCCGGCGCCGCCTGCAGGAACAGGCGCAGGCCAGCCTCGAAGAAAACATGGACGCCCTGATGGCCGGGGAGCCCCTGTCGCCGCTGCCCGCGCCACCGGGATTCACCCGTCACGACGCGCCCGGTGTGTTCAGCACCCGCTTCAGCGACCCCCAGGGCAACGTCGTCTATCGCAAACACCTGTCGGTCTGGCTGGGCCACATCTTCCTGCCGCTGGTGCTGCTCATTGGCTCCGCCATTTCCCTGCTGGTCCAGTTGATGCCGGGGGTCCTGCCCAATCTCGGCCTCACCGGCCTGCTGGCCAGCGGCATCGGCGTCACCGCTGCGCTGCTGTGGCTTTACTGGTCGGACTGGGACTGGCGCAATGACATGCTCTTCATCGGTCAGACAACCCTTCGCATCATTCACCGCCGGCCCATGTGGATGCAGGACTATAACGAGCAGTTTCTGCTGACCCAGGTGGACAGCGTGACCATCAACCGCAGCGGACCGCTCAACACGCTTATGGACCGCGGCGACCTGCTCATTTCGCTTATCGGTGATGACCTGGGGGCGGAGCGCAACTTCAGCAAGGTGGGCCGGCCGCACCGCGTTCAGGACGAGATTTCAGGTCAGCGGGCGGCGGTGCTGGCGCGGCGCGAGGAGAGCGAGGCGCTGCGCCGACGCGAGGAATTCGCGACCTGGATCGATGCCTGGCAGACCCGTCGGCAGCATCAGGAGCGACCGCTGACCCAGGCGGGCGATCGCCCATGACCCTGCTCGACATCATTCAGCCGGACAATCCCGTCCTGCGTCGCAAGGCGCGCCGCGTCACCAGCTTCGACCGCCGCTTTCAGAAGCTCGTCGACGACATGATTGAGACGATGCGCGAGGCAAAAGGCATCGGCCTGGCCGCGCCGCAGGTGGCCGTCAGCCAGCGCGTATTCGTGGCGCGCCTGCCGGATGACAGCGAGGAGGCGCGCGAGGAATTCGGCGAGCAGGCCGGCGTGCTTTACGTCATCGCCAACCCCAAACTCGCGCGCGTCAGCAAGGAGACGGAAGAAGGCGTGGAGGGCTGTCTTTCCATCCCCGGTTTCATCGGCGACGTGGAGCGCCCGGTCGCGGTCACCATCAGGGGCCAGGACCGTCACGGGAAGGCGCTGCGCGTCCGCGCCGAAGGCTGGCTGGCGCGCGTCTTCCAGCACGAATTCGACCATCTGAACGGCACCCTCTTCATCGACATCGCCACGGACGTCCGGCCGATAGAGGACGAGGAAGACGAAGAAGAGATTGGGGGAGGTTGATGTGGAAACCGTAATCGTGCTTTATTTCCTGTTGGCTGCCCTTGCAGCCCCAATCATTTTCGTCAGGCTTAGGCGGGCCAATAGTCGTGAACAGATGTTGGCGCAAAGAAACGCAAATCTTGAAAAAACACTGGCGGATCAGCGGGCCAAGTCCGAAGAACTGTTTGATGCCCTGAAAGCTGAACAGCAAGGCCCGAAAGACGTGACACTCCCGTCGGAGGAAAGGGAGGCACGCTGGCGCAAACGAATGGAAGAGGATCTGACAAAAATTTCCCGCACGTTGGAAACTCTGGTGGAATCCATGGAAACGAGGCCGCCCACATTTGTGACCGACGCTTTGCCCCAGGAACAGAACTGGCTGGCCAACCTTCCGTTGCAACCAGCGGCGCGCCTCACTGTCTTGGAAGAACGCAAGAGTGCGATTAAGAAAAGGAGACAGGAGTTACAGCAACGGAGCAGGGAATTGCGTAGAGTTCTGCGGGACTGTAACCGGGAAATCAGTTACGCAAGAAGAGCGTTTCCTGAGCCAGATGACGCGCCATGGGAACGAGAAGACGAGGAGCAGGTTTCCCCGCGCGAGCCGCCGAAAGAAGGGGAAGTCCCCGGACCGATTCCTGCACCACCTGGATTACTGGAGCAGGCAGCCACCGAGTCGGATTTTGCTCGCATCCTGCCGGAGGATTTCGAGCGTGAAATGCTGCGATTGATCCTACGGGAAAACGGCAGGCCAGATAGCGAAAGCATTCGTCTCGTCCTTGGCAATCGCTGGCCGCATGTGGTGCAGGACAAAATCAACGAGCAGGCGCAAGATATTTTGGGTGATGTTTTGCTGTATGAAGAGGGCGATCGTCTTGTCATTGCTGAAGAATTCGTGGATCATTTGAAATCATTTCTTAACGACAGGGCTGTACCCACGCGTCACGTTTGACCGGGAGAGGTGAATTGATGGCAATAGGCAAGAGGATGTCCAAGCGCGTTTCTAACGCAGTGCTGCGTTCGCTGCAGGGAGGAGTAGTACCGACGGTCGGCCTCGAACACATTGCCGTCGGCCGCGAGCGTGAGCTGGAAGCCCTGACGCAGGACCTTGACACAATTGCTGATGGTGGTGCGAGTTTCCGCGTCCTGATGGGCCGCTACGGCTCCGGCAAGACCTTCCTCGGCCAGATGCTGTGCGAGCGCGCCCTGCAGCGAAATTTCGTGGTCATGCGAGCGGAGTTAAGTCAGAACGCCCGCTTCACGGGTTCAGCAGGACAAGGCCAGATGCTCTACCGCACGCTGCTTGCGAACGTGGCATCGAAATCACGCACTGGAGGTAACGCCCTGCCAGCCTTGCTGGAACGTTGGCTCAGTGACATTCAGACGCAAGTTGAGCGCGATGACGGCATCGGTCATCAGGAGCCGGCATTTCGCCCCAAGATGCGGGAGTACATCCACAATAAGCTGAATCTCCTTGAAGGGATGGTGCATGGTTTCGACTTTGCCGCAGTCGTGCTTGCCTACCTGGATGGTCACAACAATGGCGATGACACACTCAAAGATGCTGCCATACGTTGGTTGCGTGGAGAGTACGAAAGAAGGCGCGAAGTGCAAACAGCCCTGCACTTTCGTGCCATTATTGATGACAGGAACTGGTACGACTATCTGAAGGTGTTTGCCGGATTTGCGTACCAGATTGGCTATCGCGGCCTGGTTGTTTTCATTGACGAACTCGATCACTTGTACAAACTACCGAACAAAACTTCCCGCGAAAACAACTACGAGCGATTGCTGCACATCTTCAACGACACCACACAGGGAAACGCCAGTCATCTCGGCGTCGTTCTTGGCGCCACTGACCAGGTTGTGGAACACGAGCGGCGTGGCATGTTCAGCAGCGATGCGTTGCGCACCCGACTGCAACCGGGTCGTTTTGGAAGCAACAGGTTGCGGGATTTTTCCAGCCCGCTCATAGGTCTCGACCCCCTGGGCCGCGACTACGTACTGACGTTGTTGGGTAACTTGCAGAACATTCATGGCCGGCATTACAACTGGGAACCCGGTCTGGACGAAGCTCATAGGGAACGCTTTTACACCCTCTTGTTGAATCAGCCCGGTGCTGAAACTATGCTGACACCCCGAGAAATCGTTCGTGATTTCGTGTCAGTGCTGAATCTGCTACAGCAGAATCCGGATCGTAATCTCGACGAAATATTGCATGGCGAGGAATTCCAGCCTACGGCACCTTATCCTGATCCGTTACTGGACTTGGCGGGCACGGGCAACAATGGCAGTTCGGAATCGCCTTTCACCAGCTTCGAGTTGTGAGCGACCCTTTCCATCGACTGGCGCCATTTGTTCAGGAGTACATCCGGCGCGAACGCTGGGATGAACTGCGGCCGGTTCAGTTGGCCGCCATCCCTGCGATCCTGGAAACCGATGATCACGTGCTGCTCAGCAGTAGCACCGCCAGTGGAAAGACTGAGGCGGCCTTCCTGCCCATCATCACGGAGTTGATCGAGCGGCCACCGTCCTCAATCGGCGTTATCTACGTCAGTCCCTTGAAAGCATTGATCAACGACCAGTTCCAGCGTCTGAATGGTTTGCTGGAAGACAGCGACATTCCGGTTCAGGGCTGGCACGGAGACGTCGCGCAGAGCGAGAAACAGCGCTTTTTGCGTCGTGGCCGCGGCATCCTGCAAATTACGCCGGAATCCCTGGAAGCCATGCTGCTTCGACGTCAGCTGCAACTGGGTCGACTTTTTCACGATCTTCGTTTCGTCGTGTTGGATGAAGTGCACGCCTTCATCAACAGTGATCGCGGGCGCCAGGTATTGTGCCAGCTGCAACGCCTCGAATTGGCGCAGAGGGAGCCCCCGCGGCGCATCGGCCTGTCCGCAACAATTGGCGATCCGCAGCTGGTGGGTGCCTGGCTGGCCGCTGATTCA
Organism: Anaerolineae bacterium; assembly: GCA_034428275.1. GTDB lineage: Bacteria > Chloroflexota > Anaerolineae > Aggregatilineales > Phototrophicaceae > JAGWBD01. Next base: position 3,951 of record DAOUIB010000046.1, on the reverse strand, counting down.
CGCAGGAATGTCAGACTGATTGAAGAAGATGCCGGCCGCAGGAGGATTTTTCTCGGTCTGGAACATTTCGTTCTGCCCGAGGAAGGGGAAGACCCGTCACTTTACGACCACATGGCGGAATTGGTAAATGGATTGCCAAAAACCCTGGTATTCGTCAACACGCGCTCGAGTTCCGAGGAAGTCGTTTACAACCTGAAGCGTCGCCAGCGCAACAAGCGTGCCATTGCCATCCACGCCCATCACGGCAACGTCGCCGCTGCCTTGCGTGAAACTGCCGAAGCGGACATGCGCGACCAGTCGCGGCACAGTTGCGTCGCAGCTACGGTGACTCTGGAACTGGGTATCGACATCGGTGCGCTGGACCAGGTGTTGCAACTGAATACAACCAGTTCTGTGTCCAGTCTGGTGCAAAGACTCGGCCGTTCTGGCCGCCGCGGCAATCCACCGCGAATGTTTTTGTATTCAACTGAAGACTCGCCCACGCCGAAATCTCATCCCGTGCATCGGCTTCCATGGCGTCTGTTGCAGGCCGTAGCAATCGTTCAACTCTTCCATGAAGAACGATGGGTAGAGCCGCCTCACATACCTGCCTTGCCTACCAGTCTCATGGTGCAACAGACCTTGAGCATTCTCGCCGCCAGTCACGCGCTGCAACCGCGCGAATTGGCACAACGAGTATTGACGCTCGCTCCTTTCAACCGCGTAACTACGGAGCAGTTCAGGCTGCTTTTGCAGCACATGTTAACTCTTGAGGTGATAGAAAAGTCCGCAACCGGTGAATTGTTGACGGGTCGAAAAGGGGAGCAACTTGTCAACAACTGGCGCTTTTACGCGACCTTTGAAACGCCACAGGAATACACGGTCCAGGATGAATCACGCGACATTGGCAGTCTGCAGGAAATGCCTCCGGTTGAAACAGTCTTTCGCCTTGCCGGCCGCGCATGGAAAGTCACGGAACTGGACCCGGAGCGGCGCATCATCTTTGTGCGACCCGTCCGCGGACGGGCACTCCCACTTTGGCAGGGCAGCGGGCCGCCCATTCACCGGCGAATTGCGCAGCGTGTGCGTCAGGTTCTGATGGAAGACACAAGATTCATTTGGCTGCAGCCAAATGCGCAGGAACGGCTGGCAGCAGCACGCCAACTGGCCCGGAGCTCGCGCCTCCTGGAAACCTGCCTGCATGATGCTGGAGGAGGTCGCTGCCTCTTGCTTCCGTGGAGTGGCACTCGCGAGGTCAACACACTGCTGCGCATTCTGGGAAGAAACGGCCTTGAAGCCCGCGAAACCGTTCGTCCCTATGCCCTTGAAGTGATTGGCTCCGGCAGCAAAAAAGTTTGGAGGCAAATTGGCGGTATTCTTGCCAACCCGCCAGACGCCATGAGACTGTCGTCCTCAGTCCCCGCCCCAGAATTGCAGCGCAACAAGTTCGACCGCTACGTCCCGGAAGCCTTGTTGCGCGCGGCCTGGGCTGCAGACGTGCTGGATGTGCAGGGCGCCTGCAGAATCCTTGAGGACTGTGTACAGCGCCGGCAACGCTCCGCCTAAAGCGCGTACTGCGCTTCCAGTTCGTCGTAGAGTTGGCGGAAGCTGCGCCAGCGACGTTCGCTGACCGCGCCCTCCGCCACCGCCTGGCGCACGGCGCAGCCGGGCTCGTCGCGATGCGCGCAGTTGCCGAAGCGGCATTCCGCCACCAGTGGCGCGATGTCCACGTACCAGGCGTCGAGCTCTTCCGGCTCGATATCCCAGAGGTTGAGCGAGCGAATGCCCGGCGTATCGGCCAGCCAGGTGTCCGGACCCAGGCGCACCAGTTCGCTGTCGCGCGTGGTGTGAATGCCTTCCTCCCGCCGCCGGCTGATGGCCTTCACCTGGCGCCCCAGGCCCGGCTGCAGCACGTTGAGCAGACTGGTCTTGCCAACGCCGGAGGGGCCGGTGAAGACCGACAATCGACCGGCAAGGACCTCGCGCAGTTCCCCGACGCCCCTGCCATCGAGCGCGCTGGTGAGCAGCAGCGGATAGCCCATCCGCCGGTAATCACGAAACAGCGCCTCCACCTGCGCCGGTTCGACCAGGTCCAGTTTGTTGACGACGATGCGAATGGTCTCGATGCCGGCGCTTTCCCCGGCGACCAGAAAGCGGTCCAGCAGGTTCAGGCCCGGCTCCGGGCTGGCGGCGGCAAACACAAAGAGGGCCTGGTCGGCGTTGGCGACGATGACCTGCTCCCGCGTGGCCTCGCCGGCGCCGCGGTTGCCGCTGGTGCGGGCGGCCCGCGCCAGCACACTGTGACGTTCGGCGACGGAGAGTATGGCGCCTTCATCGACGTCAACCGCTTCGAAGCGTACGCGGTCGCCGATGGCCGCCACGTCCGAAGCGCTGGCTTCTTCCAGCAGACGACCGCGAAGGCGGCAACGGTACAGATCGCCCCCGTCAGTCTCCACGTCAAAGAAACCGCTCTGGGCGCGGATGACCAGGCCTTCGCGAGTCGCCTGCATGTCCCTCCGTTTCACTGTAGCCGCGGCTGACAGGTCCAATGGTATACTGATCGCTACGACAGCGCACCTGCAAACACCGGCTGTCACGGCTCACTTTCATCAGACGAAGGGACCCTTGTGAACGACGAAAGCGGCGCTCCGGCGCCCGAAGCGGAGGAGTCCGCTCCCTCAACGGCGCCAGCGCGCCAGAACCAACGCCTGGGTGTGCTGGTCGTCGCGGCGCTGTTTGCCCTGCTGGGCTTCCTGGCCGGTCGCTGGAGCGGCGAGGTGGAACGGGAAGAGGACCGCGCCTGGCTCAACACGACCTTGCAGGAAGAATTCGCTCGTCAGGAGTCGCGTCTGTTGGAATTGATGCTCGCGGCGCGTCCGCCGGACCTGAATGACAGCAGCACCCGCTTTACCGTCAGTGCGGGGGAGACCGCGGCCCTCGGCCCGGCCGAAGCCGGCGTCGAACTCATCGAATTCGGCGACTTCAATTGCGGCTTCTGCGCGCGCTTTCACAGTGAAACGCTGCCGCAAATCCGGGAACGCTACGGCGACCAGGTGCGCATCGTCTACCGCGACTTCCCCATTCTGGGTGAAACGTCCACGGAGGCGGCCATCGCGGCCCGTTGCGCCGACGCGCAGGGCCAGTTCTGGCCCTACCATGACCTGCTCTACGAGAATCAGGGGTCCCTGGGCGAGCCGGGCATCTTTCTGAACTTCGCCCGCTCGCTGGAGCTCGACCCTATCGCCTTCAACAACTGTCTGGTGGAACAGCAGCCCATCGAAAGCATTGCCGCGGACTTTCGCGATGCCCAGAGCCTGGGCATTCGCGGCACGCCGGCCTTCTTCATCAACGGCCGGCCCCTGATCGGCGCGCGTGAGTTCGAGGCCTTTGCGCGCATCATTGACGAGGAGCTGGCGGCGGCCGGCTAAGTCGGTAGACGGGGCCGACGGCCGGTGGTAGCATGGTGGAGACGGGGTGTAGCGCAGTCCGGGTAGCGCGCGCGCTTTGGGTGCGCGAGGTCATCGGTTCGAATCCGATCACCCCGACAGGCGGGTATGGTGTAATGGTAGCACATGACCCTTCCAAGGTCCTGGCACGGGTTCGAGTCCCGTTACCCGCTCTGCCGGCCGGCAGGGGACCATAGCTCAAGGGCAGAGCAGTCGGCTCATAACTGATCGGTTCCTGGTTCGAATCCAGGTGGTCCCACTTATTCGGAAAGAGGCTTCAGTCGCTGCTGCTTCCGGCAGTGAAGACCGCCAGCCATTCTTCAATTTCCTCAGGCGAGCTTTGCGCATCGGGGTTCTCGCCAGGGTCGCGTGCGACTGACTGGGGCCGCTCCAGCAGCGAGGCAAATTGCGCGCTGCTCAGGGTCTGCAGGCGCCGGTGACGGGCGAAGCCCAGCACTTCGGCGTCGGAGGTGACCACCGTCCAGGCGCGCGGCTCGGGCAGTTTTTTGATGCGCTCGCGCAACAC
>DAOUIB010000045.1:0-5836 GCA_034428275.1 Anaerolineae bacterium | reverse complement strand
TTGCGCGCAGCGCGGGCATTTATGGCCAGCCGGTCTTCATCGCCCTGCACGGGGGACGCAACTTCTGGCAGGGCAACAACCCCTGCACGCTGCCCTACCTGCGGGCCGGCTACGACACGCAGTGGCAGCGCGAGAACTTCGCGGAGGGCAGAGAGGTCGCTTCCCTGGTGCAGCGGGACGCCCTGGCGATGCAAGTCTCGCTCAACTGGCTGCGCGAGAATCCCGTCCGCATACGCGAATTGCTGTGGACCAAATTCGTCACGCACTGGAGCGTGGATATCCAGCCATCGCGCAACCCGCCCGTCAGCGCGGCGGGCGAGGCCGTCGACGAGGACTGCGAGGCCGGCATCATCGCCATCACGACCATCGGCGACGACGACCCGGCGCGGGTCTACGACGAGTCGGCCGCGGCGCATCTGTTCCGCCTGGTCCATCGCTACTGGTTCGGGGGCCTGCTGCTGCTGGCCCTGGCCGGTCTGGTCATCACGCGGCGACGCTGGCGGGAGCTCTCGCTGCTCTGGCTTACGCTGCTCTCCATGACCCTGGTCTACGTGATCTACCATCCGGGCACGCGCTATCGCGCGCCCACCGACCCCCTGCTCTTTCTCTTCTCGGCCTGCGCGCTGCTGGCGATCCCGGGCGCCTGGCTGGACCGGCATCGAGCCGACAGTTCCCGCTGAAACCGCCCGCTCCTGGAGCACAGGGGCGCCGGGATGGGTACACTCGTTACGAACAAATGTTCTATACTGTGCTAGTATCCCTTCACAGTTCGAAGGAGAAGGCACAGGGAATGTCCGACATCGACACCAGCAACGACGTCTACAACTTCATCCAGCGCTTCATCGCCGAACACGGTTTCTCCCCCACGCTGCGCGAAATCGCGAGGGCCTGTTACATGAGCACGACGACCGTTGTGCGCTACCTCGACAGACTCTGCGCCGCCGGCCGCATCTCGCGCGAGCTGAACAAGCCGCGCAGCATTGCGCTGCTTGACCTGCAGCATGATCGCTGAAGGCGCGCAGGCGGCGCCCTGACCCGACACTGAACCGCGCAGCGCGGTCGGCCAAGCCCACGCGACAGCCACTGCCGAACCGCCTTCAGCCGGATGGTGAGTCTGCCGGTCAGCGTACCGGGAGCGGGCGCAGGCGCCCCTCCCGGTTTTACCGGTCGACGCCGGTCCCGTCCGGCGCAGATAGCAAGAGTCTGGAATAACGCGGGGGGCAGCATGCCTTATGACGCGGAAACCCGCCGCGCGGCCCTGGCCTGCCTGGCGGCGCAGGAGGGCAACTACCGCAAGGCCAGCGCGGCCACGGGGATATCGGTATCCACCCTGCGCCGCTGGACACGGCAAGAAGGGGGCGCAAAGAGGAAAGGCGCGGCGGCGCAGCAAGACGCGATTCGGCCCGCGCCGGCGCCACCCGGCGACGCGCAGCAGCAACTGGAGCGTCTCGTGCTGGTCAACATGCTGGAGGACGCGCGCCAGCTCGCCGGTTCGCTGCAGGAGGTCATCGACGACGCGCCGCTGGGCCAGCGGGCCACGGCATTGAACCAGTTGCTGGACAAGATCCTCAGGATTATGGCCTTGTTGCCACGGCAGGAGGAAGTGCTTGTACGCGTCGAATTCCAGGGTGAGGACGGTGCGGCTCATGAAGCCCCACCCTGGGCAGGAGCAGATTCTGGCCAGTAGGGCGCGCTTCCGCGTGGTGGCCTGCGGCCGGCGCTTCGGCAAGACGGAGCTGGGCAAGCTGGCGCTCGTCTGTCGCTTCCTGCAGGGCGCGCGATGCTGGTGGCTGGCGCCGACCCTGCAAATGGCCGACCAGGTCTGGCGCGACCTGAAGCGGACCCTGGCGCCGCTGCCGGAGGCGCGGGTTAGCGAGGCTGCGCAGCGCATCGACCTGCCCGGCGGCGCCCTGCTGGCCATTCGCAGCACCCACCACGCCGACCATCTGCGCGGCGCCGGGCTGGACTTCGCGGTGCTGGACGAGGCGGCCTTTATGGAGGAAAGCGTCTGGCCGGAGGTCGTCCGCCCGATGCTGCTGGAGCGGCGCGGCGGCGCCCTGTTTCTGAGCAGCCCCAACGGCCGCAACTGGTTCTGGCAGCTTCACCAGCTGGGCCGGGAGCGGGATCAGGCGCAGTGGCAGTCCTTCCGCCACACCTCGGCCGACAACCCCCTGGTGGACGCGGAAGAGTTGGCGGCGATCCGCCGCACGACGCCGGAACGGGTCTTCCGCGAGGAGTATCTGGCCGAATTCCTCGGCGACAGCGGCCAGGTGTTTGACAAGCTGCACGCGGCGGCCAGGGCGCCCGCTGACGCGCAGCCGCAGGCGCAGGGCCACTACGTGGCCGGCGTGGACTGGGGTCGGGCGCGCGATTACACGGCGATCGTCATTCTGGATGGCGAGCGACGTGCCGTGGTGGCGTTGGACCGCTTCCGCCAGTTGGGCTGGGCGCGGCAACGCGGGCGACTGCAGGCCCTGCACGGGCGCTGGAGCCTGGCGCGCATCGTCGCCGAGAGCAACAGCATGGGCGAACCCAACATCGAGGCCCTGCAGCAGGCGGGGCTGCCGGTGACCGGCTTCCAGACCACCGCGCCGGCCAAGCGCGCCCTGATCGAGTCCCTGGCGCTGGCGATCGAGAGCGGTCAACTGGCGCTGCTGCCGGACGAGGACCTGCTGAACGAACTGTCCAACTACACGCTGCGGCGACGGCCGGACGGCAGTTACCGCTACGGCGCGCCGCCGGGCCTGCACGACGACCTGGTGATGGCGCTGGCCCTGGCCTGGCACGCCCTGCAACGCAGCGGGACGGCGCTGGCTTTCGCCTGAGCGCGCATCCCTGACAACGGACGCCCGTCCGTCGCGCCTGACCCAGGGGGAAGGGATGCGCGGGCCCGCGCCCTGCATGGCTGTCCGCGTCCGCACCATCCACGCCAGCCGCGTGCGGACGGCAGCGCGAGGCAGCCGCCTGGTTCCTGACCGGCCTGGACATAGGGGCGATTTATTAAATCGCCCGTAGCGCGCGGGCCACGTGTCGCCGGCAATGCGGCGGGCGACATGGTATGTCGCCCCTACACCCTGGGGCAGGGGCAATTAATCGAGTCGCCCGCCGTACCGTATCCATCGTGTTGGAAACTCCCGGAACGTACGAACAGAAATGGCTTCTGCTATGCTGTCAACCGGACAGCACAGGAGCGTCACATGAGCGACATGCAGGGCAAGGTGGTCCTCATCACCGGCGCGACGAACGGCATCGGCCGCGCGGCGGCGCTGGCCCTGGCCAGGATGGGCGCGAGCGTCGCCGTGGCCGGGCGCAACCAGCAGCGCCTCGACGACACGCTCGCCATGATTCGCGCGGAAAGCGGTGTCGAGGCGGTCAGCGGCCTGCTGGCGGACCTCTCCACCCAGGCCGGCGTGCGTCAACTGGCGGATACCTTCCGCGAGCGGCACACACGCCTTGACCTCTTGCTGAACAACGCCGGCGCCAATTTTCGCGAGCGCGCCGACACTGCCGACGGCCTTGAGCGCACCTTCGCGCTCAACCACATGGCCTACTACCTGCTGACGCGCCTGCTGCTGGATATGCTGCAGGCCAGCGCCCCGGCGCGCATCGTCAATGTCTCGTCGGAGGCGCATCGTCAACAGCGGACTTTCGACTTCGACAATCTCGACGGACGCAGGCGCTGGCCCATGTTTGGCTTCGGCGCCTACAGCCAGAGCAAGCTGGCCAACGTCCTCTTCACGCGCGAACTGGCCAGACGCCTGGAAGGGTCGGGCGTCACGGTCAACGCCATGCATCCGGGCGTGGTCAACACGGGGCTGTTCCAGAACGTCGGCGGCATCGGCGGACTGGTACTGAGGACCCTGGCGCCGGTCTTCATGAAGACGCCGGAGCAGGGCGCGGACACGTTGGTCTGGCTGGCCTCGGCTGAGGAACTTGAGGGCCGGAGCGGCGGCTACTATGTCCGTCGCCGGCTGCGCGAGCCCTCGGCGGCGGCGCAGGACGTCGAGGCGGCGCAGCGCCTCTGGGCGCTCAGCGCGGAGTTATGCGGGTTGCCGGTGGAATGAGGCATTCAGGGCAGCCGCGCCTCAAGCGTTTCATGCTACACTGACCGAACACGTCCGGGACAGCTACGGGATGACCATGCGGACCTGCGAACGGACGCATCCATGGATCAACTTTAAACTCGAACCGGGCAGTCTGGATGCATCGATCTGGTCGCTACTGGACGAGACCCGGGCGAAGTGTTCTCAGATCAATGGCGTTGCCCCGGGGCCGGCGACCGCGCGGGAACTGGAACTGGTCTCTCTGGTCGGGGCCGTCCGCGCCAGCGCAGCCATTGAGGGCAATCCGCTCAGCGAGGCACAGGTCCGCGCGCGGCTGACGGGCCGGCTCTTTTTGCCCCGGGACCAGCAACACTTCGGCCAGGAAGTGGCCAACATTGGCCGGGCGTTGCAAGATCTGGACCCGTCCGGTAAACCTGACGGAGACGCCAACCTGAGCGTGTCAGATATCCTGCACAGCCATGAAAAGATAATGCGGGACCTGCCGCTGGAAAGCCATGTGATTCCAGGGCAGTTGCGCATGCCCGGCCAGCACGTGCGCGTGGGTGGTTACCTGGGCGCGCCACCGGAAGATCTCGCCTGTCTGCTGCAAGGCCTTTGCGACTGGTTGAACACGGGTTTTCAGGCTTCAAACGCCGTTGACCGTTTGGCCTTCGGCATCCTGAAGGCCATCATCGCCCACGTCTACATCGCCTGGATTCATCCCTTTGGCGATGGCAACGGCCGCACGGCGCGCCTGCTGGAAACCCGCCTGTTGATTCAGGCCGGCCTGCCACAGGCAAGGGCTCATTTGCTGAGCCCGCACTACTACTGCACGCGACCGGAGTACTACCTGCGACTGGAGCGTTCCAGCCAGCAGGAAGATGGCCTTCCCGCCTTTCTGCGCTATGCCCTTCAGGGCCTGGTCGACGGTCTTGCCGAGTGGCTAAACGTGATCGAGTACCTGTCCCCGAAGGGCCAGGGCCAATGGGACGAAACTGGAAAGCACCCTCAATTGATTGAAATTGAGGTCGAACACGCCAGACGTGTTGCCGCCGGCGCCTTCGAGAATCCCGTCAGCCTGGCGGGTTCCATGGCCAAACCCGGCGCAAACTACAGCGACGAGGAACTCAGGCAAACCCTGAAAGAGATTCGGACGGAATGGGAAGCGGAAATTGACGAACTCCTCGCCGACGACTGAGGTCTCCTATGTCCTCGACACCGTAGCCATCGTCTCCCATCTGGAAAACCGAAAGGGATTTGGTAGCGCAGCAAGGGAAGTCTTCGCTGCGGCAGAACGGGGAGAGGCGCGGCTGCTCATCTCGCCCATTGTCGTCGCCGAGTTGTTTGGGTATTTCAGCAAACGTGAACAACTCGATCGCTTCAGGCAGGTTTACAAAGAAATGGAAACGCGGCCCTGGTTTCGGTTTCTCGACCTGAGCGCGCGGCAGGCAAACGAATTCATGTCGCTTGAGTCTATAACCGGGATGCACGACCGTATCATCGCGGGTCACGCCCACCACCTGAGCGTACCCCTGGTGACCAACGATCTGCAGATCCAGGCCTCCGGCAGCGTGGAAACTGTCTGGTAATGCGCGTGTGCGGAGCGACATTTCGCCCGACTAGCGCACCTTTTCCCGCAACGGCACGATGTTCGTCGCGGCGCCATCGTCGGCCTGGGCCGCCGTGCGCGCGTACTTGGCCATCACGCCGGTCGTGAAGTGCGGTGCCGGCGCGCGCCAAGCTGCCCGCCGCCGCGCCAGCTCTTCATCGTCCAGTTCGACGTCAATGCTGCG